>DASWQK010000689.1:0-9669 GCA_036403735.1 Pyrinomonadaceae bacterium | reverse complement strand
TCTTGTGAACCGACGAAACGAGCGGACTCTGTCGAGACGAAAGACTTGTTAGACTTAGATCCAAAGCGCCGTCGCCGCTGCGCTCTGCCGGCGCACTCCAAATAGGACGAATGAAAATCAAGATCGCAATCTTCGGTGGCTCGGGTTATGGCGGATCGGAACTGCTACGCATTCTGCTGCAACATCCGCTCGCTGAGATCGCATTCGTCACCGCGAACGAGCACGCCGGCAAAGCCGTTAGCGATGTTCATAAGAACTTGCTGGGCGCCACTGAGCTGAAATTTATCAAAGCGCGCGAACATGTTGAGGGTCTGAGCGATATAGACTGCGCTTTTTTTGCATTGCCGCATGGACAGGCGATGGACATCGCGCCGAAGCTGCCGGCCCAGGTGAAAGTGATCGATCTCTCCGGAGACTTCCGCTTGAGCGATGCGAATGTGTTCGCACAACACTATGGCCGCGAACACACCGCGATCGATGCACAGTCACAATTTGTTTATGGCCTAACGGAAACAAATCGCGAAGTAATCCGATCGGCAACGCGCATCGCCAACCCGGGTTGCTTTGCGACCGCGACGCTACTTGGGCTCGCGCCTTTGGTCGCGAACAATCTACTGAGTGGTCGCGTGATTGTTGACGCCAAGACCGGATCGTCAGGTTCAGGCGCCAAGGCAGCACCCAATACTCATCATCCGCAGCGATCCACTTCGTTCTACGCGTACAAGCCCTTTACGCATCAGCACGTGCCGGAGATCGAGCAGGAGCTGAAATCGATCGGTGAGTGGAACAACGAACTTGTCTTTCTAACGCACTCGCTGCCGGTCGCGCGCGGCATCTTTGCTTCGATCTACTGCGAACTTAAAAAGGAGATTGAGGCGATCGAAGTACGCGCGATGTTCACTGATTTCTATCGTGAATCTTTCTTCGTGCGTCTGGTTGAGGGCTCGCCGGACATCAACTGGGTAAAGACGACGAACTTTTGCGACATTGGATTCGCGACTCGTGGCCGCCAGTTGGTCGTGTTCACCGCGATCGACAATCTGGTTAAGGGCGCGGCCGGCCAGGCAGTGCAGAACATGAATCTGATGTTTGGGTTGGATGAGAAGACGGGATTGATGCTGTTGGGGACGAATCCATAGAAGGGAATTAACCACAGAGGACACAGAGGAAACAAGCAGGGACAAAGCAGTAAAGATGTCGCTGAATTTCTAACTGATTATTTTATCTTCTCTGTGTCCTCTGTGGTGAAACTATGACCGAAGAATTTAAGCCTGTAGACATCAAACCGACGATCTCCTTTGCTGAACTCGATCGCATCGACATCCGCGTCGGCACAATTCTCTCGGTCGATGATGTCGAAAGTTCCAACAAGCTACTCAAGCTGACGGTTGATTTTGGCGATCATCGTCGATGCATTCTCGCGGGAATGAAACAGGAGCGCGAGAATCCGCGCGAGATCGAAGGGCGACAAGCGTTATTCGTGGTTAATCTCGAACCCAAAAAGATGATGAGCGAGACGTCAGAAGGAATGCTTTTCGACATCGGTTATGCGGACGGAGTGACGCCGGCGCTGGCGATTCCGGAAAAGAGAGTTCCGAACGGAAGCAGAGCAGGATGAAACTAACCACAGAGGACACAGAGGAAGAAACGACGAGCCACAAGAAGGCACAAGAAGCACAAAAGGGAAAACGACAGAGCCGTCAACCGCGTGGTTCGATTTTGTGCCTTTTCGTGGCTGATGTCTTTTAGTCTTCTCTGTGTCCTCTGTGGTGAAAGTATTGATGACGACAATGACCATTTCACACGATACTGTCGCGCTCGAAGAGCAATTCCAAATCGCGACTTACAAGAAGATGCCGATCGTCGCCGAACGTGGCGAAGGTGTCTGGGTCTATACGAACGAAGGCCAACGCTATCTCGATCTCTATGGTGGGCATGCAGTGGCGGGAACTGGTCATTGTCATCCGCACGTGGTGAAAGCGATTAAGGACCAGTCGGACAAGTTACTCTTCTATTCGAATTTGGTTTACTCAGAAGCGAGGGCCCGCGCCGCCGCGAAACTGGTTTCAATCGCGCCCGAATCGTTAACGAAAGCGTTCTTTTGTAACTCAGGCACGGAAGCGAACGAGAACGCGATGCGCATGGCGCGCATGGCAACCGGGCGCGAAAAAATAGTTACGTTCAGCGGCGGCTTTCATGGAAGAACTGCGGACGCCATCAGCGCCACGTTTCTCGGCAAGTATCGTGAGATTGGCAAACCGAATGTGCCCGGCCATTTCCAGGCGCAATTTGGTGATATCGAATCCGTGCGCGCGGTTGCCGATGAATCGGTGGCGGGGATCATGCTCGAGCCGATTCAATCCATGGCCGGTGTGAAGATGGCCCGATCTTCGTTCTATAGCGAGTTGCGAGAGCTATGCGATGAGCGCGGGATGATCTTAATCTACGACGAGGTGCAGACCGGCGTAGGACGAACAGGCGATTGGTTCTTCGCAGGCAGTTCTGCGGGAGACGGCATGGCGCCCGACATTATCTCGCTGGCGAAGTCTCTGGGTAGCGGGATTCCGGTCGGCGCCTGCCTGGTCTCAGAAAAGATCGCTTCACATATCAAAGAAAACGATCTCGGCACGACCTTCGGCGGCGGAATGATCGCGATGGCTGCGGTCACTGCGACACTCGAAGCGATTGAGAACGATGGAATGCTGGCGAACGTGCGATCGGTCGAATCTTATCTGCGCGAGCGTCTGAAAGAAGTCGAGCAGGTCGTGAACGTGCATGGTCGTGGCTTTCTGCTCGGACTTGAATTCGCGGACAGCGCGAAGAAAGTTCATGAAGCGCTGCTCACCCAAAGGATCATTACGGGAACGTCGAGTGACCCTAAGGTGCTGAGGTTGCTGCCGCCGTTGTGTTTGCAGAATGAAGAGGTTGATTTGTTGGTTGATGCGCTGTCGACGGTCATTTAACCGCAGAGGACACGGAGGATTTCGCAGAGGTGCGCAGAGATTTTCTAAGCACGGCCGGTTTGTCACGCGATGAATTCGAAAGCTTGATCGACTCAGCTCTCCGATTCAAGAGCGGCACTGATCAATCAAAGCCGCTCGCCGGCAAATCTGTCGCCCTGGTCTTCTTCAATCCGAGTCTGCGTACTCGCGCCTCGATGCAAATCGGAGTTTACGAACTTGGCGGCAATGCGGTGGTGCTGGAACCCGGTGGAACCAGTTGGACGCTCGAGCATCGCGAAGGCGCGGTGATGGATGGCGACAAAACTGAGCACGTCGCGGAATTCGTGCGTGTGCTGGGCCGTTATTGTGTCGCGATTGGCGTGCGCACGTTTGCCGCTTTGAAGAATTGGGAAGAAGAGCGAACCGATCCGATCCTGAATGCTTTCGCTAAATATTCAGACGTGCCAATCATCAATCTTGAATCGGCAATGCATCATCCGTGTCAGGCGATGGCCGACATGATGACCGTTCGCGAGAAGCTGGGCTCTGGCCGCAAGAAAGTTCTGCTGACTTGGGCCTGGCATCCGAAGCCTTTGCCGATGGCGGTGCCGAACAGTTTTGCGCTGGCGGCCGCGCAGTTGGGACACGACCTCGTGATTGCGCACCCAGAGGGTTACGATCTCGACGATGAATTGATTAGCGAGACCAGAAGACACGCAACCGCGGCGGGAGGATCAGTCACAGTCTTGAATGATACTGAAGAGGCTTTTGACGGCGCTGAAGTTGTGTATGCAAAGAGCTGGGGCAGTCGAAAGTTTTATGGAGCTGCGGAAAAAGAGATCGCCGAGCGCGCGCAATATCGTTCGCAGTGGATTGTTGACGAAGGAAAAATGGCGCGGACGAATTCAGCGATCTTCATGCACTGTTTACCGGTACGAAGGAATGTGATTGTGACAGATGGCATGATCGATTCGCCATCGTCAGTTGTGATCGATGAGGCAGAGAACAGGCTGCATGTTCAGAAAGCCATTCTTAAAGAATTAATTCATTGATTCAGTGAATCATTGATCCATTGGCCGCATGACGAAATGAATCAATGAGCAAATGAACCAATGAACCAATACACTTATGACCGACACTAGCGAAGTTGGAAGCCAATTACGTCTGGACCTCTTGCGCGAAGCCCTGCCCTACATTCAGCGTTTCAAGGGCAAGACATTCGTCGTTAAGTTCTCAGGCAAGGTTACCGAAGATCACGACCGCTTGATCGCTCTCTGCGAAGAGCTGGCCTTGGTTCATCAGGTCGGGATTCGCGTCTGTGTCATCCATGGCGGTGGCAAGCAGCTCAGCGACCTGGCGAAAAAACTAGGCGTCGAGCAGACGATTATCGAAGGCCGTCGGGTAACTGATGATGACACGCTGGAAATGGCCAAGATGATCTTTGCCGGCAAAATCAACACTGACATTCTGGCGGCGCTGCGTCATCGTGGCATTCATGCGGTGGGCCTCTCGGGCATTGACGGCAACATCGTTCACGCCGAGCGTCGTCCGCCGCGCGAGGTCACTAACCAGCAAACCGGCGAAAGCGCACAGGTTGATTTTGGCCATGTGGGCGACATCCTTGAAATTGACGCGCGGCTGCTGACCGTCTTGCTTGATCACGGATACTTGCCGGTGGTTTCGTCGCTGGGCGCGGACGCGGAAGGAAAAGTCTTCAACATCAACGCCGACACAATTGCGTCTGCAATCGCGGTGCAGCTTCAGGCAGAGAAGCTGGTCCTGCTCTCTGATGTCGACGGAATTTTCCTGCGCGCCGGTGATCCTAAGACAAAGCTTTCGCAGTTGACCGCCAGCGATGCTGAAGCCTTGATCAAGTCCGGAGCTGCGACTGAGGGAATGATTCCCAAGCTACAAAACATTGTGGCCTTGCTTGGTAGCGGAGTGAAGAGCGCGCACATCATCAATGGTAACGCCCGCAACAGTCTGCTGGCTGAAGTATTCACTGATGAAGGAACCGGCACGATGATCTCGGCGTGAGGTTATAGCGGGGCGCTAGCCCGACCGTCAGGGAGGGCTCTTTGCATGACACTCATTGAGCCCTCCCTGACGGTCGGGCTAATGCCCCGATGCAGCAATACACTCTTACCCCATGTCTCGTTGCCGAGCCTGTGAGTTTCAATCGACTCTTTCAAACACTACTATCTTCCCGCGGAAATCAAACGTGAGGATGAAGTCCTCGAAGAAGGCATTCCCAATATTGACCTGAAATGTTTTCTTGTCGTGGCCCGTGTTGGGAAGCCAGAACGTCGCCGGCACTGACTCAAGAGACAAGCGCCCAAGCCGAACGGATTTCAACAGTCCGGATTTATTCGCGAACTCGCCGTTATATCCGACTGAAGTGCTTGCCTTGCCTTCATCGGCTTGCTCGTCCAGTCTCAAAATTGCTACGGCTTCAGGCGTCAAGGTAAACGAACTGCTCGACCCGGTGTCGAGGGTCGCGCGCATTTTTTCGCTGTTAATGAAAACAGAATCGATAATCACGTGGCCGTCTTCACGGCGAAAGGGAAAGGCGATTGTGTTCACAGTGTTTGGCGCCAGAGAGATTCTGGGGTATGGCGATTCAGCGAAGAAGCGGATTTTCAAATTCGGATAGTCTATTTGAATAATTCGATCCTTTAGGAAGCTGTAACCCAGCACGCCATGAATCGGTTTGCCAATCCTAGCGCTTAACTGTTTCAGATCGATCGTAGCGGCCCCAACATCCCGTGCGGTAAGCGCGCCCACGTCCACAGTTGATAGTCTGGTGGGATAGACGACATTTTTTTCGGTCCCGCCACCGGTCGCGACCGAGCCCTTGGCGCCTACGTCCAGGCCGAGTTCTTTGGCTGTCGCGGAATCAATCGCTGAAGGATCGGTATCCGTGTCGATCAGCATATTGAATGGGCCTTTGCCGCCGATTTTTGCTTGAACAATGATTTGATTGGCGACAAACTCAAAGGGAACTTCCACGGGCGCCTTCCCGGATTGGGGAAAGGCGCTCGTCCCGCAGAGCACCAGTAAGAACATTCCGACAGTTATTCGTTTCATTGAATCCTACCGCGGTTGAGGCTTCACTCCATTTCCGACTTTGAGGCGACCATATCGTACACCGTCACGCGAGTTTCTCCTTAACGGCAGCTAAATTCAAAAGGGATTTGGCTCTGAGTCTTAACGAAATTCAGCCTCGACAAAGGCACCTGTGCGCTGATTGATCGTGGCACACTCATTGCCACTACTCGTCGCGGAGGCTCGCAATGAAAAAAATCTTCGCAATCATCCTGACGGCAACGATTTTCGCGGCGCTATCAATGACGACTTTCGCTCAGGGAAGAAGCCGGAGCCGGAACTACGATTCGCGCAACTACGATTCGCGCAACTACGATTCACGGAACTACGATTCACGGAACTACGATTCACGGAACTATAACTCGCAAGGCTATTACGATAATTCACAAGTCAACTACGATTATGGAACACAATATCGCGGTCGAAGTACCTGGGATGGGCATCGGGATAAACTGACTGTTGGTGCTGGTACGGTGGGCGGTGCGATTCTCGGCGGATTAATCGGCGGCCGGCGAGGGGCAGCGATCGGTGCGCTGGCCGGCGCCGGAGGCTCCGCACTCTACACATACAAGGTGCGCAAGAATCGCTATCGCTATTGAGAATTGAAGTTCAAGTTCGGTCGTCGCGAGATGACCGTGGATTGAGGCCGGGTTGTGAAGGGGAGAGCACGATCCGGCCTCGATATCAAAATTGAAACGAGTTTAAGATCGGTTGTCGCGAGACGACCGTGAGTTGAGGCCGGGTTGTGAAGGGGAGAGCGCGATCCGGCCTCGATTACTTTCTACGATCATGGTGTCAGAAGCCCGACCGTTAGGGAGGGCCACTCGGCAGCAATTAAACCTTCCGCTGACTAAACGGCTCGTCGCCCTGACCATTGATGACGTAGTCAATAGCTAGTGCCAATTCCTCCTCGGTCCAAAGATACTGGGTGCTTCCGTGTCGAGCCCACGGCTTAAGGCTTTCACTTATAAGATCTGTCGCCCGCAATTTCCTCGTCGCGTAGGATTTGAAGCTGTTCAGCACGTGCTCAGGCTTTCCGCAAAGCAGTGACTACAGAGTACACATGATTTGAACGAGCATTGACGGCATGAAGAGTGTACCTTCGTTGCTCGCATACCTCTTGAATCGCCAGTTCGACCGTCTTCCTTTGTTTAAGGTTGAGAACCACAGGTGGATGTCGTAGGGCGTGTCTTTCGTCCGCAAGCAACTTCTCGTTAGCTGGCATGTCAGGTGTGCCATACCGATTGTAGTTGCGTCGATCGATCGAACCTCGAGCATCACCATGCAACCATGTTCCGTAAGTGCGGAAGGTTATCAGGTACGCCAAAGGGTCGGTACGGTTTTGAAAATCAATGTAGTCCCGTTTGCGCATGGTACTACCAGCTTACGGGGCCCTCCCTTACGGTCGGGCTTCTGACACGAGGTTATGGATAGATCAAGCCATAAAGCTTCTCAGCCCAGTCCTGATCAAGATTTTGCAAGATCACGTATTGCTCAATGGCCGCGTCGCGATTACCCTGCGCAAGTAAAGTCTTCCCCAGATTGTAATAGGCCTTCCCAAAATCCGGTTTCAAACGAATCGCCTGCCGGAATGCTTCGATCGACTCGTCATGTTTATTCAAACCTTCGTAAGCTTCACCGAGATTGTCTTGCGCGGCCGCGTCGCCCGGTTTCAATAGTGCGAGCTGCTTGAAAGCCCCGACTGCTTCCCCAAACCTTTTCAATTGAATGAATCTTTGACCGAGGCGATCGTAGGCGGCCGCGTAATCCGGTTTTAGCTTCAGCGCTTGCTTGTACGATTGAATTTCTTCATCGGATTGCCCTGACTCTCGATAAGTAAGACCCAGTGCGTAATATGCATCCGCGGCGTTGTAAGGGTCGAGCTTGATCGCCTGGCGATAAGCCTGTTCTGATTCGCGGTATTGCTTCAGATAATAATTAGCCAAACCGATATTGAAATACGATTCGGCGGACGGACGAATGCTGACTGCTTTTTTCGAAGATTCGATCGCCTCGGCGTGGTGCCCGAGCTTTTCGTTGCAGAATCCGGCCTGCGCCCATGCTTCGCCATACGCGCTGTCGGATTCGGTCGCTTTCTGAAAATAGGGAAGCGCGTTTTGACAATCATCTTTCGAAAGAAAGGTGAGGCCGTCGCGGAAGTACTCGACGGCTTTCGCGCGTTTGTTCCTGCCACTGGCAACTACCAGTTCACCAAGCGAGAGCTGCTGCGAATTCTCAGTCTGCGCGGTGCGATCGAGTTGCGCGATTCGTTCCGACGGAATAGCGAAGTTCACACTTTGCCCGCCGGTGATTTGCAAAGTCGCCACCCCAATCACCTGGCCGTGCATGTTGACGACGGGGCTGCCGCTCGATCCGGGAGAGATGGGCGCCGTAATCTGAATGATGCGACCAAATCCGGGAATGTCGCGCACCGCTGAAACAATTCCGTTGGTGACGCTGCCTTCCAGACCAAACGGATTACCGATGACGACGACGCTTTCGCCCTCCTGCGGCGATGTGCGATCGAGTGAGAGTGATCTTACCTGGCTGGGTGGCGCATCAACTTTGAGCAGCGCGATGTCGGCTTCGGCATCGACCGCGACGACAGTCTTCACTGCAAAGCTGTTTCCCGAATTCAGATGCACTTCCGCGCGATAAGCGCCGTCGATCACGTGGCGATTGGTGACCACCCGATCCTTGTCGATGAAAAAGCCGCTGCCGCGGGAGAGTTTCTCTCCGCGGGCATCGAATGTTTCAATCGCCACTGCGGCAGGTTTGATGCGGCGAACCAGATCGGGAAGTTCATCCTGAGCGTGCGAGTCGCGTAAACAAATCGAGACGAAGCCAAGAGCGATGACCGCGATTAACCCGCGACGAATGTAAAGACGAACCGCGTGCATTAATTTTAGTATAACTCTGATTATGTTTAGAGGCGGGCTATTGCCCGCCTCTGATGAGATCTTTTCGTGTAGACGGCGGACTTGTCCGCCTCTCTTATTAATCAGCCGGACAAGTCCGGCTTCTAAACAGTCAGAGCGACGGACGGTAGCCCGACCGTAAGGGAGGGCGCAAATCGAATTCATGTTGACGCCGTCCCTTATGGTTGGGCTACTGCCCCGTTGCCACCGATACAACATTGTGTCGAGGATTTTCTGGCCCGGAACGCGGTTTTGCAGCCTGAGGTACCAGCGAACGGGGTTTAGTTCAAGCCGGACGAGGTTTAGTTCAGGCCGGACGAGGTCTAGTTCAGGTCGGATGGAGCTAAGTTCGCTGCAGTGGACTTGATTAAGTTCGGCCGACAGCGGAGGCCGCCAGGGAGTGTCGCAGCAACAATTGCATAGAACGCCCTCCCTTACGGTCGGGCTACTGCCCCGACAAGGCCAATTCTTGAACGCGCGTAACGACCTCGGTCAATTTCACGTCCTCGTTTTGCTTCGCGCGCCGGTCAAACAACTCGACCATTTCGTCCGCAAGCTTCTTGCCAATTGTGATGCGGTAAGGAATGCCAACCAGGTCGCCATCTTTGAATTTCACCCCCGCGCGTTCGTCGCGATCGTCGAGCAGGACTTCGAGCCCGGCGTGCTGCAAATCTTTGTAGAGTTGTTCGCCCGCATTACGCAGC
>DASWQK010000688.1:0-1546 GCA_036403735.1 Pyrinomonadaceae bacterium | reverse complement strand
CAGCGCGCTGGGAACGCGCCGCGTCTTGCGGTTTGCCTTTATGAGTCTGGACGACGTAAATCAAATAATGTTGACCGCGCGCATATCCTTCGCGGAATGGTGGCGCCTCGGCGTCGTCGCCGTATTTGGTTTTCAGGTGCGTCTTCGCGTCATTACACGATTTACCGCGACACTCTGGATGCATTGCGGCTTCGAAACCCAAGCGATACTTTGCCTCGTCCACATTGAAGTCGCCGCCCTGGTTCAAGTAATGCTCGCGCTCAGCGTCACGCAGACCGATCCACCATTCGTCGCGTGCGGCATCTACAGATTCAGCTCCCGCCCGCGACAACGCCGCGCGCGCCTGCTCCGCGATTTGCGAATCGTCGGAAAACGCGATGACTAGTGAGCGGCTTCGCCGCAACGCGTCTTCATAGACGAACAGCTCATCGCGCGGGATTCCATCAGCGATACCTCCTTCAAACGCCTGGCCTGCCAAAATGCCTGCCGCGGCGCCACCCACGCCAAAAATCGCCGCGCCGATCAAACCAAGTGCGAGTACCGGTCCAACGCCGGGAATCAAAAAGCTTGCCGCCGCCGCACCCGCCTCCAGTCCTCCGGCTGCGCCCAACGCCCCGCCAACCGTTCCGCCCAGCGCCGCTCCCATCCCCGGTTGCTCTGTTTCCGTTGTGGGAACCTGTGCTTCGAGTTCGGCCTCGGTGGTGTGCGGCGATAGCACGGTAATGCGATTGTCCGGAATGCCCAGGGTTCGCAGAATCGCCGACGCACGTTTGGCGTCAGCAAACGAATTGAAAATTCCTACGATGCTTTCCATGTATAGACCTCCGGAGAGATTTACTTGCGCGCGCCGTGCCATAGCGCAAATTGGCAAGCAGAACGCGATTTGAGGGCTAATCAAAATCGCAATTAGTACAGAGGCGAATTGATTCGCATCACTAGTCTCTTACAAAATAGTCGACAACCACGAAGACCGAAAGATCATTTTGTGGCTTTGGGTCTTAGTGGTGAGAGATGCAGTTTCATTTAAGCGAGAGGTGGTAACGGAAGGGCTTCGACGGTTTGCACTTTCGGATTGAGCGGCAGACAAAGCCTGTGTTAATGTTTCACGCATGACGGGATACGAGGAACAGAACATCTTCGACATGGTCGAGAAGTATTGGCCCATGTCGGTTGGCGACGGCAAAGCAACCCGCAAGAAGAAGCCGCGCATTCTGGCAATCACTACCGATTGTTGCACCGGCTGCGCGGGCTCACCCGCTTGTATCGAATACTGCCCGATCGAAGCCTGCATGTTCTGGGTGCCGGACGAAGATCATCCTCCATTCGGACGCATCGAAGTCGATCCGTATCTTTGCATCGGCTGTCAGAAATGCACGAGCAAAGGACCTGATGGAGCGTTTCTCGACGGCTGTCCGTGGGATGCGATTGAGATGATTCCTACCGAGGATTGGGAAGCAATGCACGGGATAGCTTTGCCGGACCTGCCGCCACCAATACCAGCATCGCCCGAGGAGTTGGCTGCTACTTAGTTCTAGTCCTGGTCAAT
>DASWQK010000687.1:0-2156 GCA_036403735.1 Pyrinomonadaceae bacterium | reverse complement strand
ATTGGGAATCTTCGCTGTGCCGCTCGCATTCGTGCCGATGAAGTTCCCGGCGATCACGTTGCCGCCGCTGCCGCTCACCCGAATGCCGCCGGCATTGTAAACATTCGTTCCGCTGAAGCCATTGATCACGAGTCCCGTGATGGTGCTCGAGCCGGCTGTGATTACCAGACCGTCTGAACCCGACAGATTCAAAGGATTGCTGCCGGTAATCTCGATCAGCAGCACGGCATTGTCACCCTTCGCAAGCGTGTTGACGCTCGCGCCCGGCTGCGTATAGCCGTCAATCACGACCGGGTCGGTAATCGTCGGCAGCGGCGTCATCAGGCTGAATGTATGCACGCCTCCACCCGAAATGTTGAAGTCAATTGTATCTGTGCCTGGATTGGCGTTCGCATCGACGATCGCCTTTCTTAACGAACCAGCCGTCGGGCTCGCATTATTGTTATTGTCGGTTGTGGTCGTTACATGAAACGTCGCCGCCGATGTAATCGATGCGAAAAGAAAAATTATGCCTAACACTGCAAGTGTAAAGGCAGCTCGGCGGGTTGTGGTTCTATGTCCAACCTTAACTGCCATTAGCGCGGAACAAATTTGATTAGGGACGGTTGGGTTCTTTGTTGCTGACTTCATTGTCTTTCTCCTTCAATTTGAAATTCGTTTTCGGTTGATGTGGCTGACACTGAATTGCCGCAAATCAGGTTGGCGCCGGACGGTTGTTCTACTGCGTGCAGTTCTCCGCTCGCCAGCAGCCCGTGAATCTCACGCGCCGTTGTCTGCAAAACTCCGGCGGCGTTTTCTGGCGTGATGGTCGGAACCTCTGCGCCGCACTGATGACACCGCACTCGCAAAGAGCGCACGAGCACCCTCTGTCGTGTGCGAATCGTGACCTGCGTTCTCTTCTTCATCTTTAACCGTTCCCTTTCGCGTTTTCCCCTGCTATCATTCACGCCACTACTACGGCGCTTCTGCTTCGGACTTTTGCCCCGGAGCGGTGCGCATCTTCAGCGAAGCAGTCCCGAAATGTCTTTAAAATCGGGCCGAAATATTCCGAAAAGTCCTTAAGAAACAGTGATCGAGGAAAACCGGCAGGTTTACGAGTTCGATGAGTTTCGCGTCGACGCCGCGAAGCGGCAACTGCTGCGTCAGGGCGAGGTGGTGCCTCTTTATTCCAAGGCCTTTGATTTATTGTTGCTGTTGGTTCAGAGCGGCGGGCGCGATTTGAGCAAAGACCAAATACTGGAGACGGTCTGGCCCGGACAAATACTTGAAGAGTCAAACCTCACCGTAAATATCTCGGCTGTGAGGCGCGCTTTGGGTGAAAAGGCCGCACGTCCTCGTTACCTCATTACCATACCCGGACGCGGCTATCGCTTCGTCGCTAATTTGAACAGTTCACCAACGACTGATGACGGGCTCGTCATCGAGACCCAAACCATTTCTGAAATTATCATTGAAGAAGAAACCGACGCAGTTGATGAAGCGCAAGTTCTATCCGGGAAGTTGATCGATGCCAGCGAAGCCGCACCTCTGCTCGAGTCACGGCCGAGACAGCTCTCTGCGGCGCGCGGGCAAGGCGCTTTTCGTCGCCCCGCAGTTCTGCTAATACTTTCGATTTGCGTTGCGGCCCTCATCGTCGCAGCGCTCTATGTCGCGCGCGCCGTTCGCTTGTCGCGAGTTTCGGTCAATCGCTTTCAGCAAATCAAACTGCGCCAGCTAACGAACGATGGCCAGGTCGATTACGCGGCCATCTCACCCGATGGAAAGTTTTACGCATACACGAACATTCAGAGAGGCTTGATGAGTCTGCACCTTGGTTCACTCGATGGCCAGACGTCAATCGAGCTGCGCGAGCCGGCGCTGATCACCTACCGGTGTCTTCAATTCGCGCCTGATGGTCGCAGCATCTATTACGTCATGACGAGCGGTGACCGGAACATCTTGTATCGCATAGCAACGCTGGGAGGCGTGCCGGTAAAGTTGCGCGAAGACATGCCATGGTTCTTTAGCATCGCTCCGGACAACCTGCGCGTTGCCTTCCTGCGGTACGTCAATGGTGGCAAGAATACCAGCGTCGTGATTTCAAACGTCGACGGCAGTAACGAGCGCGCCATTCTAACTGCGCCACTTAACCGCAACATGACGTCTTATTGTCTGGC
>DASWQK010000686.1:0-4433 GCA_036403735.1 Pyrinomonadaceae bacterium | reverse complement strand
TAACGGTAATAAAGCGAGTTGCTATCGTCGTGGGAATTGCGATCGCCTTTTCGCTTGGAGTGTTGGGCGCGATCTATCTGTCACTCCGCAGCTCGGAAACGCGCGTCCCGGACATTGTCGGAAAGGACAGGACTGCAGCAGAAAACACGATCAGCGATGCCGGCCTCAATTTTCGCGTGCGGGCCACGCGTCCGACCAGCGAGGCAAAGCCGGACACGGTATTGATTCAACTTCCTCATGCCGGCGAAGTCGTAAAGGTTGGCCAGACGGTTGCAGTCGATATCAGCCGCCCCACGAAAGAAGGCGAAGTTGCGACCCCGGCGAATACCAACACCAATACTGAGGGTGGGGCCAACCAACCGGACAATTCCCCGTCCGAGAAGAACGCAAACTCGAACAAAGAAAAGAAGAAGCCAACGAACCGGAATGCCAATGCGAATGACAACGGAAACGCCAACCGGCTGTCGAACCGCAATCAGAATCGCAATACAAATCGCGCGACAAATGGCAACGCGAATTCGAACACAACTCCGGCACATACTAATTCCAACACAGCTCCGGCAAATCGCGCGGGCAGCAACACAAATACTAACCGGCGTCCACCGGTGCGCACCCCGACTCCGTAGTTTTTGACGATGATCGAAATAGCTCCATCAATTCTTTCAGCAGACTTCTCGCGGCTCGGAGAAGAAATCTCGACGGTCGAAAAAGCCGGCGCGTCAATCCTGCACGTCGATGTGATGGACGGCCGCTTTGTGCCGAACATTACTGTTGGGCTGCCCGTGGTCAAGGCAATCTCGCGTACTACCAAATTGCCCATCGATGCTCATTTGATGATTGTCGAACCGGGCCAATACGCTGAAAAGTTTGTCAAAGCGGGCGCCCGCATGGTCTCGATTCACATCGAAGCCGACCCAAACGCGCACCGCACACTTAGCGGCATAAGATCGGCGGGCGGGCTCGCAGGCATTGTGATCAATCCGGCCACGCCACTGGCTGCGTTGGACGAAGCGATCAAGTTCGCCGATTATGTATTAGTAATGTCAGTCAACCCCGGTTTTGGCGGACAAGAATTTATTCCCGAGTCTTTGGACAAAGTTCGCCGCCTGCGCAAAATGATCGATGAACGCGGCTTAAAGACTCGCATCGAGATTGACGGCGGCATTAACGCGGACAATATTGCTGAGGTAACCAGCGCAGGCGCCGAGATTATCGTTGCCGGATCGGCAATATTTGGCGCGCCTGATCCGGCGGTCGCCTTGCGAGAATTACGGGAAGCCACAGTTCTCTGGGTCTAGCCGGACAAACTTTCGGCAACCAATATCATCGGAATCATCGACAAGCCGGGAAGTATCGTCCATACTGTCGAATCGTTTTTTGGAGGATTTTCAATGTCTTTTCAAGTATCGCGCTCCAGCCTTCGCACGTTTGCGCGGCAAATTTCCTTCGCATTTGCTTTCGGAGCCGCCATCCTTTCGCTGAGCAGCGTGGCCCTGGCACAGCGTGACAATAAGAGCCAGACGCAATCCGGTCTCTCAAACGTTCAGCGAATGGACATTATGCGCTCGAAGTTAGAGGCGATGCGTCGATCGTTGGACAGCGCAATTTCCGGCATGGCCGCCAAAGACACCAGCGATAAGACCAAGAATGTTGATGATCCCCGCGAGCGACTTCGCGGCCTCAGCAAAGAAGCTGGTTCGGTGTTAAGCGACGTTAACGATCTGCACGGCAAAGAAGACCGTTCGGAGAAATACGACGCGACAAAACTGGATGGCCTCGAAGCATCGGTCGTTGAACTGAACACCAGAGTGGAGGCCGCGCTGACTCAAACAGCAAGTGCGCGTGCTGCGGGCGATCAGACTTCACCAAACTATCAACCGAAGCCCGAAAAAGGTAAACGGCGCATGCTTGGTTTGTTGCCGGGCAAGAACAAAAACGACAAGTACGCGGAGCTAACGGGCTCAGTCGCGCCTGGACGCGATCGCGCTCTCTTCCTCGAAGCTACCAAAGAAGTCCGCAAAGGAAATCACGAAACCGGACGATTGCTGTTCACGACGATCATCACAACTTATCCGGATTCGCAATATCTGCCCATGGCGAAACTCGCGATTGCCGATTCATTTTATCTCGAAGGCGGCACGAGTTCGCTGATTCAAGCGGGTCAGGCTTATCAGGATTGGCTGACTTACTTTCCTACTGATCCGCTGGCCGACGCCGCCATGATGAAGGTCGCGGAAACCGAAATGCGTCAGATGGGCCTGTCCGATCGTGACATTTCGCACGCACGCAAAGCTGAACAGCGTCTGAAGGCGTTGCTGCAACAATATCCGCAGACCAAACTGCGGCCGGAAGTTGAATCGCGACTACGTGAAGTGCAGGACAACCTGGCCGATCACAACTTCACTATCGCTCTCTTCTATCGCGATCGCTATAACGGCAAGAAGGGCGGCTTGAAAGGCTCGCAGGATCGCCTGAAAGAGATCATCGAAAAATATAAATACTATTGTCGGATGGATGAAGTCCTCTATAACTACGCGTGGACCTTCACGGTTGAAGAAGAACCGGACGAAGCGGCCAAGTACTATCAACAACTGGTGCGCGATTTTCCGAACAGCGAGTATGTTGATAAAGCCAAAGAGCAACTGAACATCATCGGTGCGGCGATTCCTGAACCGGATCCCATCAAGAAGAGTTTGCCCCCGTGCGCGAAGCCGGGCTTCGTAGAGAATATGAAGCAGCAGATCACCGGCAGCGCCAATATCACCACCAGTAACGATGGCATTCTCATTACCAAGCACGGTGAAGGCACCGATTTGATCGATAAGGCGATTCAAAACAACGGGCAGGTTCCCGAGGGGGCAGCACCTGCATTTCGTTCCACAAAGCCTGCGGCTCCGGCAAACAGCACGACGCCACAGACCAAATCAAATAATTCACCTGATACGAACACGGCTTCGCGTCCACGATCGATTCAATCGCCGACGCCCAAACCTTAACCTGACTTGTTTGCATGACGCCGACCCCAGAAGGCTGGTCTAACGAACTGTCGCGCAGACATCGCACGGCGATGATGTTCGTTATTGGCTTTCTGATTTTGGATATCGTGCTGCTGGTAATCGCCTACCTGGCAGCTGATCGGTTGTTTAGACCGCGCGATCCATCTCTCACTATGGCGTTGTGGATAGCGATTCTGATTTTTGGTCTCGGCGCGTTTGTGTTACGGCGAACAAGATTTGCTCCGATGCGATTGAAAGATATCGCGGCCTTGAAAGGTGCGGCTGGTTTATTGAAGACGTTGCAGGACACGACGCTTCAAATCGCTTGCATCGGAGGCGCGATCGCACTCATGGGGTTCATGTTGGTAATTCTTAACGGTGACTGGACCTACATGCTGCGCGCCGCCGGCGTCTCCGCAATCGTCCTGATCTACTGCTTTCCCTTTCGTAGCGCCTGGGAGCGCGCCGCACGACAACTCTCATCCAACTAGGCAAGAAATCGAGCAACAGCTAATCAGAGACGAGGTCTACTGTCCTTTCATCGCTCAATCGTGCCTCATTAACAGACAAGCCGAGTTATCTTGTTCTGCCTAATCCCTTTGCAGATCCACTCGACACACGGATGCGAATGCCCGGTGCCTTATATGAGACGTGAACTGCTTCAACCGTAGACTCAGGTGAGTACGATCGGCCGTAAATACAATACCTTGATATGAAGAGTCGCACTCATGCTGTGAGAGTGTTGCGGTTCAGATTCAATTTTCTTAATAAGACTTTGGAGCGAACCTCCGCAGCAGGCGGCGGCGTTGGAGTTGCCTTTAAGTGAGTCGAATACAAAAAACCAAGGGGGACATTATGAAGAAATTGATTACATTGACGCTGTTGCTCTCCTCGTTTGTTTTTGCCGGATCAACCAGGGCGGCGAACGTGACTACGGGCGCGGCTTTCAATAATCCGCAGCTCCGAATCCAAATCGGCCAAAGACGTCATCGTCGTGACTGGGATCGCGATCGTGATCGTGATCGCGCGTACGGTGACCGCGTGGGATATGGCCGCACATTCACCCGTGATGTGGAATTTGGACGACACGTTTATCGCGAGACCTATCAGGTGAGAAATGGTCAAACGATATTGATCAGTCGGGTTCGGTTGTACTAACCGAAGACTGGTAATCTCGAAAATTGAAACGCCGCGATTCGATTCGTCGAACGCGGCGTTTCTCTTTCGCTTACTTGTTTGCTCAATTGATAGCAGGACTGGTGGGCAATCGCGGCGCGTGCGGTGACGAACTAGTGACTTGTTTGCCGGCACTGCGACGCCGCAAGAAGCTCATTCCGTCTTCTTTGGAAATCAGACCCTTCTGAATTAACTCATGGATCGCCGACTCGAACGTCAGCATTCCATGCGCACGTCCGGTTTGCATCACGGTAGCGATTT
>DASWQK010000685.1:0-2702 GCA_036403735.1 Pyrinomonadaceae bacterium | reverse complement strand
GCGATTTGGTCCAACAAACCATGTGTAAACGATCTCATGGCACTTCTCGGTGTAAACGATGTCATGGCACTTGAGACTTACGCCCCACGCTCTATGCTGGCGTCCGCTCCGCGGACTCTCAGAATCAAGGCCTTGAGGTGAGCTGCAATGCCAGCGGCACACGCTTAAATTGCAAACTCTGATTCGTCAAGTATGTTGTTGCCCTTGAAACGGTTGTCTCTAGCCCGCTCGCATGGCCACCGGGCTGAAGCCACGGTGTGAATCAGATACTCCGAAAACCAAATGGATCAGACTTAGACTCCGCGGTATCGTTACGAATATCGCCCCACTTCGGCTAGAATAATCCGCGAATCGCAATATGATTCCGAAGGACCTCGTCTGAACTTGAATTGAGGGATACTCGTATTCTGATCCATGGCTGACGAGCAGAACCAACCCCCCAAGCGAAGACGCGACACGATCTTGCCGGAGCGTCTAATGCGCCGCGTGCTGGAAGGCGTCGGCGATGTTGTCGATCGCAAGCTCGGCCGCACGGTCGAATCGGCCAGCGGCCTGACCACCGATCAAATAATTTTGCGGATGAACCACCTGATCGACTCGCGCGTCCGAGACGAGAAAGGACGCGGGCGAATTGCGCCCCACCATCTCAAACTGAAGATGGAATGGGGCACGCACTCGGAAACACCTCCGGAAGTTACCAAGCGCCTGGAAACAGAAATCCTGGCCGCCGCCATCGATCACATCAACGACAATCGATATCGCACGATGGCCCACGTTGCGATCGAAACGGAAGTGGACATCTTTACCAAGGGCATCTCAGTCGATCCCACGTTCGGCGAATTCGAAGCCGAGTTGCAGCAGCAGGACCTGGAACGCAAGCTCGGCAAACCAGTTAAAGCCCCGCACGTTGAGAAAGCGGAAGTGCCGCTGACCGCCAGAATTACTCTGCCAGAGGGTTCGACAGAGAAAGAGTTAATCTTTGTAGCCGGAGGTCGCCGCCTGAATGTTGGACGCGGCACGGACAACGATCTCCATCTGAATCACGCGAGCGTCTCAAAGGTTCACGCCGCGCTCAAAATGGACATTCAACACAACCTGCTGGTTGCGGATACTGGTTCAACGAATGGCACGCACATCAACGGCGTGCGTATTCCCTACGGTGAGGCTCGCCCAATTCAGGAAGGCGACGTCATTGCCTTTGGTGACGTCGAAGTTCGCCTTCGCAAGGCCAACCCATGACATCGCTCGCACTGTTTCTTTTTCAAACTCCAACGCCACTTCAAACCGCGAGCACGCCTGAGAAGCTGCCCGCGTGGCTCACGCTGATCTATCTATCGGGAATCGGACTCGTCGGACTGTTACTTCTCGTCTCGCTGGTGCGCTCGTGGTTTAGACGCGCTCCGGCCGCACCGACAGCGCCGGCAAGTCTGCCGAAAGATATTCAAAAGCGGATGGGCTCCACGACGACCAATCGCGGCTTGCGAGCATGGCGTTGGGTATTCGCGCTCGCGGCGATCTTTGTTTTCGGCTTTCACGTTTATTGGGCGCGCTATGCCGCTGACCGCAATCCGAAGTTTCAGGAACTGAGTTATAAAGATTTGCGCAACCGGCGCCTCTCTGAATCGACATTGCGCGGCTGGATTTATGATCGCAAAGGCCGGCCGCTGGCTTTCTACAAGAAGAACAACAGCGGCGACATCGATCGCGAGTATCCTATGGATACGGCACTCGCCCACATCTTTGGCACCGATCGCGGAGAGCCGGGCCTCGAGCGCGCTTTGTTCGGCGCTGAGAGCGGTGTAGTTCCCGAAGTCTGGCAAATCATCAAGGGTCAAACCGTCGAACAGAAACTGAACAAGGATTACGCGCTCACCATCGATCAGGATCTCCAGCAAGCCGTCGTCGATCAATTGAAAGGAAATCACGGCGCGGTCGTCATCTTCAATCCGCAGACAGGCGAGGTGCTGGCGATGTACAGCAACCCGTCGTACAGCCTCAAACAGGTCCAGGACGATCAGGCGGCGTGGATCAAGCTCGATAATGACCGGAAAGAACGTCCGCTGCTGAATCGCGCGCTCAACGAATATTACGTCCCGGGTTCAACCTTCAAGACGCTGATGATGTACACGGCGTTTCGCAACGGCATGCAGGATACTCGCTTTACTACAACTGGCGGATTCTCTCCGCCCGGATGCGGCCGCACGATCACCGACGATAACGGCGGTTGCGAAGCGTGCGGCAATATCGGCATCGACTCAGCCTATCAACATTCGAGCAACATCTATTTCTCTTATCTCGGAACTCAGTTGGGTGGCGTGAAGATTCGCGACACTGCCAAGCTGGTTGGTCTTGGCGCTTACGACAGCGTCAGCGGCGAGGGCCAGGGCCGCCGCGAACCTGAAATTTGGAACGCCAGCAGCAAGGCAATTCAAAACGCGATTGCCCCGACTGAGTCGTGGCTGAAAGCTGGGCCGCATTCAACCCGATGTGAGTTGATGTACGAAGGTTATGGACAGGGCTACGCGTCACAAATGACGCCCTTTCAAATGGCCATGCTGATTTCGGTGGCAGCGAATCTCGATGGCCGCCTGATGAAACCGAAGATCGAAATGGATCGGCCGCCCGAAATGTTCAGTCAGGTCCTGACCCGCGATCAAGCGGAGAAAATTCGCCACATCATGAATCTCGTCACGGAAGGTGGG
>DASWQK010000684.1:0-3467 GCA_036403735.1 Pyrinomonadaceae bacterium | reverse complement strand
TCTCGGTACTGACTTCATTACGACTGTCGAATCATGAAGCGTTGGGAATCACTAGTCGATCAAGAGATTCGCGAAGCGATGGAGCAGGGCGAATTCGACAACTTAGCGGGCGCCGACCAGCCAATCGATCTCAGCGAGAATCCTTATGAGGATCCAGACTGGCGCACCGCGCATCGAATGTTGCGCCACGCCGGATTTGCGCCGGCATGGATCGAAGAACGGAAGGACATTGATGCCGGGCTGGAGGCAGCGCGAATCAGTCTGGCGCGCAACTGGAGAATTCTATTGAATGCGCGGGACACCCAACATCATCGACCCACGCAGGCGCGATGTGACAAAGCTGTAGAGAGCTTTCGCACCAAAGTTGCCGAGCTTAACCGGCGCATCAATGGTTGGAATTTGAAGGCACCTGCCGCCGGCTTTCAACGAAAACGAATCGACGTTGACCGAGAGATCGATCTAATTAAGGATTAGCCGGCGACAGCCGTCGCCGGGGCGCAGATCTCATCAAAAGCGCGCTTTAGTTCGGAGGCGATCTGGTCAGGTCCTCGGCCTTCAATCTGATAGCGCTCCATCATGTAAACCAATTCGCCGTCTCTCAATATTCCGATCGAGGGCGATGATGGACGATAACCCGTGAAGTAGCCGCGCGCCCGTTCGGTCGCTTCGATATCACCGCCGGCGAACACAGTCGCAACCCGGTCAGGTCGGATTTCGTTTTGCAGCGCCTGGGCTATCCCGGGGCGTGCTTTGCCCGCGGCGCAACCGCAAACTGAATTGACGACGATCATTAAAGTCCCGCGCGTGTTCTTGACGGCTTCGTCGACCGCTTCGGCGGTTCGCAATTCTTCGACCCCAATACGGGTCAAGTCTTCACGCATCGGACGAATCATAATTTCAGGATATGGCATCTTTTCACCTCTTCTATTTCTTATCTCGGACATTCTAGCACGTTCAATGCGCATCACCGGTCGAGAAGGTGACGCGTCGCGGCTCATCACCGTCACCGCTGATTGAAATTCGCCAAACATCTTCGGGCAAAGGATAGCGACCAAGCCTTTCTGCCCATTCGATAATCACTACTGCATTCTCGTCAGTAAGTATCTCATCAAGATCGACGGCGTGCGCCGCGCTCGCTCCTTCGTCCAGCCGGTAAAGATCGATGTGATAGAGCAGCAATCTTCCAGGATGTGGGTTGACGAGCGTAAACGACGGACTCGTGACGTCCTCTTGATCGATTCCCAGGGCAGAGGCGATTCCTTTTACCAGCATCGTTTTGCCTGCGCCCAGTGGTCCATTCAGCAAAATGATTTCGCCGCCGCTCAGCTCGCGTCCCAGGTCTTCGCCGAGATCAAAGGTCTCGTATTGGTTGTGAGAAATGATCTCGCGCGTTTTTGGAGTGGTTGCGTCGCTCATTGCTTGGGGTGCGATTCAAAATTGGCGAAAACGAACGAAGCAAAGAAACGATCAACGTTCTCGTAATCGGTTTTTCCGCTTAAGACAGCGACCGCTACCTGGTAAACGCGATTGCCGGAAAGATACATGCGGCTTTTGAAAGACGCCTGTTCGCTCTCGCCGGTGAACTCGAGCCCCGGACGGCCATCAAGAATTAGCTGCTTGCTCGCCAGCAGGGTTGCATTCAACCCTTTCAGGAACTTGTCCCGGTTCGTGGTGAGTTCAGCGTCAGCCGACAGTTTAATGCTCGGAGCATAATCGCCATAACCCGCCAGAAAAACACCTTTGTCCGTCGTTATTGAGAACAAGTGTGAAGTGAAATCATCGCTGGACTTAATTTCTTCTGCAGGCTTTGCCGGCATAAGAACTGAAAACCCGGCGCCCACAGGCGAGACTTTTATCCACTCGGCACTTTGGAATGGACCGACCGCGAGAGCGCAAACAAGAACAAAGATTGTTGCCGAATTAATTCGCTTCAAAATATCGTTTCGATCAGCTTACGGATCAAGCGTTAGCGTCCGGCGTTTCGCCGGCAGGATCGAGCAACCGGAAAGCCTCGCTTAAGTGATCCCGGATATCGGAAGCAACCATCGCGCGCATTCCTAGTTCTTGCGCCGCGAGGTCCCCCGCGAGGCCGCTGACGTAAACGGCGGCAACGACGGTCTGAAAGGCGTCCATTTCTCTCCCAGTTCCCTGCGCTTGCGTGAGGAACCCGGTGATCACTCCCGTCAGCGTATCGCCTGAACCTGCCGTTCCAAGTCCCGCGTTGCCAGTCGAGTTGATCGCCACGCGGCCATCCGGCGCGGCGATAATTGTCCGCGAGCCTTTCAGCACGAGGATCACTTTGTGAGTAGTCGCGAAGGCGCGCGCGCTCGCGGCTCGATCGCGTAAGGCGGATTTATCAGTGGTTCCCAACACACGTAGCATCTCCCCCGGATGAGGCGTAAGCACAATCGGGTGATCTGCTGAACCCCGCAAGTCCGAGGGCCAAGGAGCCAGGCAGTTCAACCCGTCCGCGTCGATGACAACTGGGGTCTCTCTTTTTTCTACCAGGCCGCGCACGAAAGTTCGCGTCCGCTCGTCTTCAGATGATAGGCCGGGTCCAATGGCAACCACTTCAACTTTTTCCGCGAACCTCAAGACATAGTCGAGAGCCTCATCGCTCGCGGCGCCACGATCAGTTTCGGCCAGGGCCGTAGTCATCACCTCCGGCATTACCTGCGTGGCCACGATCGGCTGCGCTGATACGGGTGTGGCCACGGTGACAAGTCCGGCGCCGGCTCGCATCGCGGCGTTGCCACAAAGCGCCGCGGCTCCAGTGAAGCCGCGCGATCCCGCGACGATCAATGCATGGCCATGCGTCTTTTTGTAAGAGCCTGGCGTGTATCGCGTCTGAATCAACCAGCGACGTGCATCGTCGGCTTCGGTGAGAAACAGCTGCGACTGGGTCTCCGCGATCAATTCCGGAGGCGAGCCAATGTCAGCAACAATCAGTTTACCGTTGTGGTCAGAGGCTGGAGGCAAAACGTTCGCGCGCTTTGGCGCGGTCATGGTTACAGTCGCATCAGCGCTAACCGTTTCGCCGATCTCATCCTCGCAATCCGCATTTAAGCCTGACGGGAGGTCTATCGAAACGATTGCGGCATAAGGACGCGTCGAGATGTCGCGCATTTCGCGAAGTCGATTTACGTACCGAACAACTTCGCGATGAATACCTTCGAGGGGCCGAGTCAGTCCGGTTCCGAAAAGCGCATCGATAGTGACATCACGAGGAACGGCCAATACGCTCGCCAACAGTTGTTGCCAGCCTTTTTCTGAGTCGCATTCGAATAGATTGATGACGCCCGACTCAGCTACCGCCGTCGGTTTGTCTTCGTGCACGGCTTGCTCATCTTTCCAGGCGCGCAGCCGATTGAAGTTTTCTCGAGCATCACCCTTCGTGTCATCAATCTTTCCGATGAGGACAACGTCAACGTGAGCGCCTGCGATTGCCAGTAGCCGTGCAGCCGCCG
>DASWQK010000683.1:0-4997 GCA_036403735.1 Pyrinomonadaceae bacterium | reverse complement strand
GGGCGACCAGGGTCCGGCAAGACCACTCTGTCCAAGAAACTGGGGCGACAGTTGTGGATGCCAGTCGTTAGCCGTGATGAAATTAAAGAAGGGTATGTCAGCACCTTTGGCGTAAAGCACGACCAGCTATCAACTAATACTGATGGCTTTGTGTCCGGCTTCTTCTTTGACACCGTTTGCCAATATCTCGCCAACAAGGTTTCCGTCGTCATTGAAGCGGCATTCCAACACGAAGTTTGGGAATCGAGAATGTCCAGGATTCTCGAACTAAGTCATCCGTATATGATTGTCTGCTCTGTTGATGTAGAGATAGCGGCCCAACGGCACTTGCAGAGGGGGTTGGCTAATCCGCGTCGGGAGTTCTATCACGAGGATAAGCGCGTCTCTCTCTATCGGGCGACAGGTGAGATTGGAACGCCTGGTCCGTATGTCACTCCGAAGTTCAACGTGCCTACGCTTTATGTTTCGACAGAGAACGATTACTCGCCGAGTTTAGATGAGCTTACGCGTCAAATCCAATTACAAAACCCGGGCGCTCTGACGGAGAATCGAAAGACTGAAAACAAAGAAACTTGTCAGTGAAAACGCCACCTAACAACCAGCGCGAGTTAGCTTGGCTTTCATCGAGAACTTGGATGGATTCGGCGATTCGTCGCGCCCGATTTGTCTCAATCGTTATGTCGCCAAAATGTTAATCCGTTCCGCAACTGTCGAAGACGCCCCGGCGATTAGCGCACTTGTCACCGCGAGTGCCCGCGAACATATCGCATCCTCGCTATTCGATGGAGGATTGAGCCATTTACTATCTGAAATGACAACCGAGAACCAAGTGAAGCGAATTCGAAATGGTTACCAGTTCTTCGTCGCGCTGGAATCTGACACGCTGATCGGAACTGCTGCTATCCGACTTCCTGCTCACCTCTACTACTTGTTTGTTGATACTCAACCCCAACGGCGCGGGATCGGTCGACAGCTCTGGAATCATGCTCGTGACTGGATTGCTTCGTCCACCAATCACGGATCAATTACAGTAAACTCGTCTCTAAACGCGATTAAGGCGTACGAGCGTTTGGGATTTGCTATTGCGGGACCGCCTGAGGAAAATCACGGCATTCGATACCAGCCAATGCGGTGGGCGAACGCTGACCTGTGACTCGTTGGACCGTAGCGGCGGTTGCTTCCTTCCTCTTAGACCCGACTTGTAAACTCTAACGTGTAGTTCACGTCCAATTAAGTTCACTGTAACCCGGCCTTAACATCAAGCGGCTACCATATTGACTCCGCCAAACCGCGAAGGAACCGGCGGGCGATGACCTTATTGGTCGACGAAGAAGTTCGATGACCTCGCAGGGTTGATGAATGCAGTTGGCGTGGTGAGATTATCGGCTCGTACGGCAACGACCCTACGGTCTTGATGTGCCAATCTTGTACCTCGGCTAGACATGGAAACACCGTCCAAAGACCTCGGAGCAGTCGTTGTCGCCGGCAGCATCAAATATGAGCTATTGGAACATGATCAAAACCAGGTGAAACTTCGAAACATATTAGAAGCCGACCAGTACATTATTATCGACCTGGAAGCACTGCCAGGAATCGCCAGCATCCTTAACAAAGCAGCCAGGGAACTCGAAGTCAATCAGGTCAGGACTTGCTGAACAAGACGTGTCCGAGCGCGATAGCCCCTTTCCCAACTTGATGGTTGAATAGAAAGTTGACGGTGATTGCAAACCCCTGTCAACTCAATCTTTCTGTAACTGGGATGTGCCTGTCGACGCCTCGAGAGCAGAACAGTCGGCGTCTCGAAATTCTGCCGAGCTTCTGGGGGCAGCCTTGGGGAGCATCAGGGACGACACGCTCCCTTGCTTCCCCTTTCTCGTCGAATCTTTCCGAACAGATGGCTCAATCCAACAACCGTTGCCCGCCCGACGACCAAAGCGATCGAGAAAGTCCTATTCCATTTTCACGAGACCGATCCTGATAGCGAAGCGAACCAATCCCGCCACGTCATGAATGTCGAGGCGCTCGGTTAATTGCGATCGGTGGGATTCGACAGTTTTGGTGCTGATGTTCAGGGTGCGAGCAATCTTTTTCGTTGCTTGACCCTCAGCTATTAATGCCAGTATCTCTCGCTGGCGTGGAGTCAACCGCTTAAGCAATTCCTTTTCCTGAGCAGTCTTGTCGGTCGTCGCAAGGATGTCTTGCGGCGTTTCAGTCGACACGTACGTCTTGCCGCGCATCACTGCTTCGATAGCCTCTTTAAGTTCCGCGCTGGCGGCGCTCTTAGGAATGAAACCGGCCGCGCCCCCACGGAGGGCCTGAATCGCGTATTCGCGCGACTCGTGCATTGTCAACATGATTACGTGAATCGCGGGAAAGCGGGAAGTAATTTCCTGCAGAGCTGCCAGGCCATTCATGTTCGGCATGGTGATATCGAGTAGCACTACGTCGGGAAGCAACTCCTCGATTAGGCGTAGGGCTTCAATGCCGTCGCCGGCCTCGCCGACGACTTCCGCGCCTTCAATCATGGCGATCAAAGCTCGAATACCCGCACGTACCAAGGCGTGATCGTCGACTAGCACTACGCGAGTCGGGTTCACTATGCTCCTCGCTCTTCTGAGCTATTCGGCCAATCGGGGCGAGACCTTCCGCCAAATTAAATACCGGCCTGCAAATTTTGTTGGGTTAGCGCTTGCAAACGATCAGCGTCTGAAACCCGTATCACGGTGGCCAGACTCTATCCCAAATTTCACCAATCTCACAATCAGGAAAAGCCTGATAAGCCTTTTAGCGTTAGAACGGGCTAAAGCCGATAAACTATTAGTTTACAGGGACATTTAGGGTCACCTGAGTGCCCTGGCCGGGCTTGGAAGTAATTTGCACGCGTCCTTTGACGGCGAGAGCGCGCTCTTGCATTCCGCGCAGACCCAGCGACAGCGCGGAAGCCATACCAAAAAGCAACTGATCGAAATCGAAACCGATTCCGTTATCACTAACCTTTAGTTCGAGATTCCCGTTTGTTCGCTCGATATGGACGGTGGCGCGCGTTGCATGAGAGTGGCGAGCAGCGTTTGTCAGCGCCTCCTGGGTAATGCGGAAGCAGGCCGTTTCAACCTCGTGAGAGATGCGTCCGATATCCGCGTCCCCGAGGATTTCGGTGGCGATGCCGCTGCGGGCCGTATAGCGACCGATGTACCAGCGAAGCGCAGCCGCCAAACCCAAATCGTCGAGCAGCGATGGCCGCAGCTCCAACGACAACTCGCGCACGCGAGACAGAGCATCCTCGACCACCTGAATGCTTTCGTCGATGTTGGGTAGGCAGGTGTCGGTCTGGCAACTTTTTTGGATCGAATGCAGGTTCAAGCTAACGGCTGTCAGGATCTGGCCAATCTCGTCGTGCAATTCGCGAGCGATGTTTTGGCGTTCAGCTTCCTGGGCTTCGAGCAAACGGCGCGCATATGTTTGCAATGCTTGTTGGGCCCGTTTGCGCTCGGTGATGTCCCGCGCCGTACCCTGAACAGCGAGCGCAACTCCGTCCTTATAGATCATTCGACTGCTTACTTCTACCGCCTTGGGCGTGCCATTCTTGCAAATGATCTCAGCCTCGTAGGTAGTTTCGATCGGAGCGTCTAACTTGATGCAAAAGCTCTCACGCGCGTTCTTGAGATGTTTGGGAGTGATGAAGTTCGAGTAATGCTTTCCCATGATTTCGTCCCGCGTGAACCCGGAGAGGGTTTCAGCCGCGTGATTTACAGAGACATACCGGCCGGTAAGATCATGAACATAAATCGCGTCTCTGGAGTTTTCAAACAATTCGCGATAACGCTCTTCGCTTTCATGTAGAGCTTTTAGCACCCGCCGCTCTTCCGTGACGTCGCGGGCCATGCCGCGTACGATCGGAGTGGTCACTCCTTCGGTACGTAGAGAATTGTGATATTCCCAGATCCGGCGCTCGCCCGACTTGTTCTGCACGAACATAATTCCGGTGGTGGCTCCATCCTTTCGCAGTCTGACCATATATTCATCAAACTGATGCCGAACCTCCGGAGCGAGAATGTCGCGGACGTTTCCTCCGACCACCTCACTCAATTCGCAACCTAACGCGGCGCAGACGGCCGGGTTTGCCGAAAGCACGAGTCCATTGAGATCATGTGTGCAGATTAGCTCCGTGCTGTTTTCAACCAGATCGCGATATCTCTCTTCGCTTTCGCGCAGTTGGGATTCAGCTCGTTTTCTTTCCGTCACATCCTGACCGATACCGGCGATCCGCCGAATGTGGCCATTGTCGTCTCGAATGGGAAAAGATCTCCGAAGTATCCATCGTATTGACCCGTCCGCCCTCACGATTCGATACTCAAATGGATCACTGTCGCCGTGTCTTTGACGTTCCAGCATCTGTTCGACGCCTGTTCGATCTTCAGGATGTATGCCTTCGAGAAATGAATCGAAGCGCTCATAAAGGCTTTCGCAGGATCGTCCGAAAATCCGCTCGTACGCGGGATTGATGTATAAAACCTGTTCAAGATTGCTGTCGGCAATCCAGATGACGTCTTCAAAGTGTTCGGCCATCTGTCGAAACCGCTCTTCACTTTCACGCAGCGACTGCTCAGCCCGAATGCGATTCAGGGCTTCGCCACAATGATCGGCCAAAGCTTCAAGGTGGGCGAGCGAAGCCTGGTCGTAAGCGTTAGAGGTGTAACTTTGAATAGAAAGAAGGCCGATGACCTTTGCAGCATGTAATACGGGCACTGCCATGATCGAAGCTGAGGGCCTCGTGATGTCGCCGAAGGGAATTGCATCACGATCGAATTCCACCGGTTCCTTTCGCAATATCAACTCCGGGCCATGCTCGATGACTCGTCGATTGCGCTTAGTTGGCGCCCGGTCTTGAATGAGCGGGGTTACCTCGATCAGCTTTCCGTCGATTGTATCCAGGTTCAACATCGGCTCAACTCGATCGAGCGCAGAATCGTATAAATCCAAATTGCAGGCGTCCCAAC
>DASWQK010000682.1:0-3197 GCA_036403735.1 Pyrinomonadaceae bacterium | reverse complement strand
CGTGAGACGGCGGCTCGTCGTGCGTCAATTGCCAAAGCTCTGAGCTCCGCTAGCTGACGATCATCATGTGTCCGCTCAAGCCGACCACGCAGCTGTTCCAGCCTGCCAACGAGTGATTCGGCCTGTTTTAATCTCAGAGACTCACCGGTTTGCAATGCGCTCACCTTACCGAATGTCTTCAACCGACTATCCATTTGAGCCTCGCGCCAGCGCGCGTCGCACTCAATTATTTCCGGATGCCGCAGCTCCGCGCCTTCGTGCGCCAGCTCACGCGCGATTGTCGCCGGACTCTCGATCGCATGTTGGCCAAAAGCTTCACCGATCGCCTGCTGAATCCGGATCAATTCATCTGATCCAAGGGACGCCGCACCCAACCGACGCCATTCTGAGACGATCAAGTCGCGCCGGCTAATCGCCGTGGCATTTTTATTTCTTTTGCTCGTGCCTTTCA
The DNA here is from genome assembly GCA_036403735.1 of Pyrinomonadaceae bacterium. Classification (GTDB taxonomy): domain Bacteria; phylum Acidobacteriota; class Blastocatellia; order Pyrinomonadales; family Pyrinomonadaceae; genus UBA11740. Next base: position 2,746 of record DASWQK010000682.1, on the reverse strand, counting down.
TGGTCAAACCACTTCAAGCTAGAATTCATCATAAGTATAACGTGAAGATGCTTCCGGAAAACCTTGATCAATATGCAGACACCGATGCCATCTAATTCTCTAATCAGAGCGGGCGTGGTCCTGCTACTCGCGTTTTTGCTGCTGCCGGTCGCCGCTGCACAGCAAAGGCAAACTCTGAGCAGGCTGGAATTCGCCGGCCTCAAAAGGCTAACGAGAGAACAAGTACTGGCGATGAGCGGTCTCAAGATTGGTCAAGCTATCGATCAGAGTATTCTGGATGCGGCTGCCGGCGAGTTATTGAAGTCGGGCCTCTTTCGAAAGCTGAGTTATCGTGTGCGCAGCAGCAACCCGGGCAATCAGGCGACCGTCACCTTCGAACTCGAAGAATCGGCGATCAGCTTGCCGGTTGTGTTTGAGAATTTCGTCTGGTTCAGCGACGATGAGATCGTCGCGGCGATTCGCAAAGACGTTCCATACTTTAACGGCACCGCGCCGGCCTCTGGTGAAACAGCGGACAAGATCGCCGCGGCCCTGCAGCGGCTGCTGACCTCGAAGAACATTGCGGGCCAGGTCGACTATCTTCCTTACGTATCAAAGGACAAGCAGGAATTGCTTTACACGGTAAAGGGCGCGCGGATTCCTCTCTGCTCACTTCATTTCCCCGGCGCCAACGCGATTAGTGAAGCTGAGTTGGTCAAAGTTTCGCAACCACTTTTCAAGATGGATTATTCGCGAAAGGATGTGGCTACGTTTGCGCCCATCAACCTGCTACCTCTTTATCGTCACATCGGTCATTTGCGCGCCGAGTTTCAAATGCCCACCGCCACGCTGGAAAGTTCGCCGCAATGCGCGGGCGGCGTGAACGTAAATATTCCGGTCGATGAGGGGCAGGCGTATCGCTGGGCCAAGTCTGTCTGGGACGGAAACGACAAGTTGGGCATTGAAGAACTGGGGCCGGCGCTGGGTATGAATCCCGGCGATCTCGCCGATGGGATTAAGATTGATAACGGCTTGAAGAATGTCGCTAAGACTTATGGTCACCGGGGCTATCTGACGCCGACGATCAGGGAATCAATCGAGTACGACGATGCGGCTTCACTCGTCACTTATAAATTTAACATCACTGAAGGGCCGCGTTATTTCATGGGGAACCTGATTATCACGGGCCTGCCCGCCGCGGACGCAGATGAATTGAAAGGAAAATGGACGCTTGGATCGAATGCGGTTTTTGACGAATCCTACGTCGACACATTCCGCCAGGGTGCGCTGCGAGAATTCATGCGCGGACTGACGCAGCGCTCTCGCACAGGTGCGCGCATCAACGTTGAGATTCAACAGAAGCCCGACGCGCAGAAACTTACCGTCGATGTCGTGATTGCTGTTAAGTGATGCGAGCTGATTATGGAGTCAGTACCGAGAGCGGTAGCGACCGGGTCGCAACTGATTGCAAGAGCTTACCCGGTCGCTACCGCTCCCGGTACTGACCTCATCCTGAACTAAGAGCCTAGCCCCTTGGAGCGCTGACGCTAAGAGCGTACTCTCAAGGTTAATGTTGTATGACAAAACCTCAATCGTTATTCTCCGCGATCAGTTAACTCAAAAACTGAAATCTCAGGCTTTCGTTCCGCACCGAGTTTTCCAGGGCGGTGACACGCAAACGCTCGCGGCCTATCTCTGGCCGCTGCGGCCGCGCGATCGGACGGGCGACGAAGAGAGGCTTTTTCAGGTAGAACCAGGAAGTCAGGTCCTGGCGCGATGTCGCTGGCAATTGAATCGCGCGGAACATCCGACCATCGTGATGTGGCACGGCATGGAAGGCTCGACTGCATCTGCCTACATGGTATCGACGGCTGAAAAGGCTTTCCGCGACGGCTTTAACGTGGTGCGCGTGAACTTCCGCAACTGCGGAGGGACTGAGCATCTGTCGCCGACGCTTTATCACGGAGGACTGACCGATGACTTGCGCGTGGTCCTTGATGAACTGATCAAGAGCGATCGTTTGTCACCTATCTTAATTGCCGGATTTTCTTTGGGCGGCAACATGGTGCTAAAGCTCGCCGGTGAATACGGAGACGATCCGCCTGCTGAAGTGCTGGGCATCTGCGCAGTTTCGCCTACGGTTGATCTGGGAGCCAGTACGACCAGCATGGCCCAGCGTCGTAATTGGATTTATCAACAGGATTTTCTGAGGCGCTTGAAGAACCGCATCAGGAGGAAGGCAAGACTGTTTCCCGGTCTCTACGACGTATCAGGCCTGGGCCAGGTCCACAGCATTGAAGAATTTGACGCTCGTTTCATCGCGCCGGCGTTTGGTTTCGCCAACGCGCGTGATTACTACTCGAAGGCGAGTTCCCTGCCCTTCATCGAGCGCATTCGCATTCCGACACTGATCATTCACGCCGAGGACGATCCATTCATTCCGTTCGCGCCACTCCGCGATCCATCCGTTGCGGCGAATCCTTATGTACTGTTGATGGCGACTGAACGCGGCGGCCATGTGGCGTTTCTGTCAGCGAACTCCGAGGATGAGGATCGCTTCTGGGCCGAGAATCGGTTGCTCGAGTTTTGCGAAGCGCTCACCTTTTGACTTGGTGAACTCGCTTGCTACCGAAGCTTCAGTGCTGGCGAAACGCTCTCCGCTTAGATCTTATTGTCAATTCGTATCATTTAGAATTATGTTACGGGCTTAAAAACGTCTCGGAGGTTTAGGTGACAAAACTAAGTAAAAACGAAGCGACGACAAGAC
>DASWQK010000681.1:0-4398 GCA_036403735.1 Pyrinomonadaceae bacterium | reverse complement strand
CCCCGTCGCGCATTCGAATCATCTCTTCGCGCCGTGCGAATTCGACATTGGCTTCGACGGCCGGCTGGTTGCTGGTTCTTTTTGCCGGAGTCTGTTGGCCGCTTTGTCGCCACAGGACACTCGTAACTTTCCCTTGCGCATCGCGCACAAACGTAGCGTCGGCGTCGATCAGCTTAAGAAAGAATTTTGTTTCGCTCTGCGGGAAGATTTCAATCCGTCCCTGGTTGGTCGCCTGAAGAAAAAACTTGTCACCTTCGCGAAAGAACGAAAGCACCAGGTCGGGATTGTCGGCGAAAGAGTACTGCCCTACAAATAGGTCGAAGGTTTTCGGATTGATTTTGACTTCTTTTTGTTGTTGGCCGGCCTCTGCGCCTAGTCGAAAAAGTTCGACGGCGCAAAAGGTAAAGGCTGAAAAGAGGATCGTGAGTAGAACGAATCTTGTTAGTCTCATAGTCGTTTTACGCTGCAATTGCGTGAAGCTTCGCAAAATATCATTACTTTGCGTGAAGCACAGTTTACCGAATCAACCTTCGATTACCATGTAAACGACGGCGGCTGCCGATAACAGAGCGATTATCATGGTCACGATCCAAACCAACCCGCGATCAGTCTTTACCAGTCCCGCTTCGATCTGACGGTTGACTTGATCGTAACGCAAGGCTGCCAGCACGGTCACTAAAGCTCCGAACACGATGAGAACGATACCAACTGGTTGAGTTTTGGAGAGGATGCGGCTGGCATTGACTGCTCCGGCCGCGCTGAGTGTTGGGCTGAGCCGTGAGACAACAAAGCCGAGGCTGATTAGGGCGACGTTAGTGCGCACCCAAGCCAGAAAGGTGCGCTCATTGTCGAGGTGCTCGGAGGCGCGCTGCGCCTCGGGAATTGGTCGATGCGTGGCGTGTTTGCTCATGCTTCCCGCCATTAGTTCGGACATCTCGGATCGTTCGGAACGGTGGGAAGCGGCACCAATGCCAGTCTGCTTTGCTTTAGCATCGTATTCAGACTCGCTACCTTCCCCTGGTTGAGCGTTCGTAAGTGCGCGAGATCATTTTTCAGCGACATACATGACGGCGCAACGTTTTCGATGATCGATTTTGCCGGGCGAGTGTCGGCGCTTTGAACCATGGTGACGAATCGCGTCACATCGCGATTAACTGCGCCAAAACCCGGAGCATCGTTCGCGCCTTCCTCAAGCTCGGCGAGTTCCTTGTCTAATGCAACAAGTACTTCGATCGATTCAAACTTGCCCGACCGTCGAAGATCATCCAGAGTCGCGCGTAACTTAGTTACGTCGTCATAGGCGCGATAACTAATATTCATCCAATCATCGATCATCCGGGCGGCCTCAAGCTGCGCTTCCAGATCGCCGGTGCTGACATGCACGCGTGGATCGATCTTAATCGTCAGCGGCTGACGAAAAGTCTTTCCATCAACAGTCAAAACCACTTCGTAGCGTCCCGGCACGGCCAGCGGGCCCGGCGGTTGATAGCGCGGAGTTCTGCCCGGCACCGCGTGATCAGGCAGCGTGTATTCGATGTAATCGATGTGGCGGCCGCGGAAGTTGTAGGTCAGAGCTTCGGGATGTTCCCATTCAATATTCCACGCGAAACGATTTAATCCGGCATTCGTCGACAGGACCTCCGGCGGCGCAAACCAATATTCGGGGACGTTAGCCGGTCGGTTGTCTGGCGGCGGCGGCTTACTGGAAAAATGTCGCACGACGTTCTTATTTGCGTCGCGAATATCCAGGGTAATTTCTTTGGCCGGAGCTTTTAGATAGTAATAAATGATGGCGCCCTCAGGCGGATTGTCGCCATGCGGCAGATCGATCGAAAGCGGCGTGTCCGGGTGATTGTCGAAACGAACGCGCGTGGCTTCAGCCGGCTTGAACAGAGTAGTCGCGCGCGCCTCTTCGACCTGTCTGAGCGGCGAAACATCGTCCAGAATCCACAATCCGCGGCCGTAGGTCGCGGCCACCAAATCGCTTCCATGCACGTGCAGATCGCGAACCGAAGTTGTGGGCAGATTAATTTGCAGAGTCTGCCAATGATCTCCGCCATCGAACGAGACATAGACGCCCTGCTCTGTGCCGCCGTAAAGCAATCCCTGGCGTTGACCATCTTCGCGCACGACGCGCGCGATGGCCTGGTCCGGCAGACCGTCGACTATTTTTTGCCAGGACTTACCGGCATCGCGCGTGCGAAAAATATATGGGTGCAGAGCGGCGGGCACAGACGCGATCAGGTAAGCAGTATTGGCGTCCGTTGCTGAGGCTTCGATCAGCGTCACGTCAGCGCGCGCGGGCAATTCGGCAGGTGTGACGTTTGTCCAGGTCGCGCCATTGTCGCGCGTCAGTTGGACGATACCGGTGCTGCCGCCCACCCAAATCTCGCCGGCCTGCGCCGCCGACGGGGTAATGGTCTCAATCACGCCCGATGATTTTTCTGACGAATTCTTTGCAGTTAAGTCAGGGCTGATCTCAGCCCATGTTTCGCCGTTGTCCGTTGAGCGCATCACGAATTGCGTTCCCAGATACATCGTTTTCGCATCGTGCGGCGAACGAACCAAAGGCGTCTCCCAGGTGTAACGATACTTTGCTGCCGGAGCGAAGACGGTGGCGATTTGTCCGGTCGTTCGATCGAGTCGAAATACCGAGCCATACCAGCCAACCGAGAAAACTATGTTCGGATTCTGTGGATCAGGAGAGATGTAACCGCTCTCGAATGCGCCGGTTGAGAACCAGTCACGGTAAGTAATGATGCCAAAGTCGCTGCGCGAAAGTACGGCCACTGATCCACTGTCCTGCTGGGCCGCGTACAAACGATAAGGAAACTGATTGTCGCTGGTTACGTGATAGAACTGGCCGGTCGGTTGCGTGAACCAGTCGCTCCACGTATGACCTCCGTCAAGACTGATAATCGCGCCCTGGTCTGAGCCGAGAAAAATTCGCTCCGCGTTTTGCGGATCGATCCAAAGCACATGCTGATCTTCACCACTGGGCGCGCCTTTATACGATTCCCAATTCTTGCCGCCGTCGAGCGAACGATAGGTCGATGTCTGCATCACATAGACCAGATCAGGATTGACCGGATCGACATAGGTCTTGCCGAAATAAGTGCTGCCGGTGACGCGCGGGTCGTTGGTGCTGCGTTGCCAGCTCGCTCCGCCGTCGTCAGAACGAAAGAACCCGGAATTCAAGACTGCATAAACGCGGCGCGCATTCGTGCGGGGCGCAACGGCTAATCCGATCGTGCCGCGAGCTGTATCGGGCAAGCCCGCGCCGCTTAGTTGCTGCCATGTTTCTCCTTCATCAGTCGATTTGAAAACGAGTGAATCCGCGCCGAGCGCGCGACGATTCGCCGGATCGATCTGCAGGTTATAGGTGGCGGCGAAAAGTGTTCGCGGATCGTCAGGCGTGACTTCGAGATCGACTACGCTGGTTTTGTCGTCTTTGAAGAAAACCTTTTTCCAGGTCCTGCCACCGTCGGTAGTCTTGAAAATACCGCGCGCTGATCCGGCGATGAAATAGTCGCGCGCTGAAACCAGGACGATGTTCGGATCTTTTGGATCGACGATGATTCCCGAGATGTAACGAGTATCGTTCAGGCCGATGTGGCTCCAGGTCTTGCCGGCATCAGTCGATTTGTAAACCCCATTGCCGACAGTCTCCTCACCAGTTCCCACATAAATAATGTCCGGATTCGAAGGGGCCAGCGCCAGCGCGCCAATCGATGCCACGTGCGCGGCGTCAAAGATTGGCGTCCACACGCGGCCACCATTGATTGTCTTCCACACGCCGCCGCCGGGCGTGCCGAAATAATAGACAGCCGGATTGCCGGGAATGCCGGCCACGGTGGTGACGCGCCCCGCCCGATGCGGCCCGACAAGTCGCCATTGCATCGCTGAGAACGATTGCGGGCTGTATTGAGAGAACGCGAACTGACTGGTGACAATTATCGAGATAATGACGAGGGAAAAACGCGCGAGTTGTTTCATGCCGGAGCCTCCGATGATGGCGGGAGTTTACCATCGGAAGCCTTCGCGAAAATAGCTACAGATGACAACCGGCAGTGAGCAGATACATTAGTCCTTCGGCACTCAATCTTAAATCAAGAGAGTTTCAATACGACATTGTTGACAAGATCGAGACTAACCTCTTCGGCAGTATGTGGAACTACTATCATAGTGGAAGGATGGGCGTATGTATTTCTCTTACCCAACAATGAAAGGGGTTTGAAGTCCGCGTCCCATGTTATCCTTGGTCTAAAGGAGCTTCTCCATGTCAATGCAGACCAGCATAGAAGCGCTCATTGAAGCTGCAAAACATCTGACCCCAGAAGATCGCGAAAAATTAGTTCGCGCATTGCGACAACAATCTGAATCAGTGCGCGACCACAG
>DASWQK010000680.1:0-6049 GCA_036403735.1 Pyrinomonadaceae bacterium | reverse complement strand
CCATGTACGACGAGCGCGGCGGCTCGCGCAAAATTCAGTTGCCGCCGATCAGCTTTGGTTCGCAACGTCTGACGGACAATCGCACGCCGGTGAGCATGACGAATACCCGGGATTGGTAAAGGCCTTACCAGAAATCATGAGCAAGACGATTTCATTTCGCATTTCAACCTTGACGATGATCGCGGTCGCGTCCGCGGTGACGGCAATGTCGCAAACGCCCGCGTCCACCACACCGGCTAAACCGGCGGCCGCCGTCCAGACACCTTCGCCTGAGCGACCGCAACGCAGACCAACTCGCCGGGTTCCGGCGCCGCCCGCGCGGGTGACTGTCGTCCCGAATCAGACACCGGTTGCTCCGCAGGTGGTAACCGTGGTGCATCGATTAACAGGTGTGAAACTGCTCCGCTTGTTGCAGACGCAGGTTGGCGAGAACAGCATTATCGAAACAGTCGATCCAGAGTCTTTGAGGACGGATGCTCATGCCAGCATCATTGCCGGCTGGGCGCTCGATGACGGCAAAACGATCGCTGCGCGACTGCCGCAGGCGTTTGCGGAAATCGAAATCACGCAATTCGCTGAGACGCGCGCGCAGGGCCAGCCGCGGGCCGCGCCGCCGTTGCCGTTAACGCTCGCGCGACCGCGAATTGAACCTGACCTGACGGTAATCACCGGCAATGGACAAAAATTTCGCGCGCACTTGATCGGTCTCGACGGCGAGACCGGATTGTCGGTGCTGCAAGTCATTGGCATCCTTCCGCCGTCGGCGCCAATCAAGGCGAACGAGTTGACCCTCGGCCAGGGCATTCAAATCTTTGCGCCGGAACCGTTACCACGGGTACCTGAAACGTTGTCCCTCAATACGTATGTAAAGCTCGGAACGATCGATGCGACGATCGCGAATCTCGCCCAGCCTAATTCCGAACCTCCTTACAAGCTGACCGTGAATGGGGTTAAGTTTTCGCCTCAAGTAATCGGCGGCATTGCGTGCGATCGATTGGGAAACACGCTGGGCATTGTCGAATCAATCGACGGAGACAACGCAAGCATTCTGTCCGCCTTCACAGTTCGAGCGGCAACCGAACGCGTGCTTGCGCGACAGTCGAGCGTCCCTCGGCCGTTGTTGGGCGTGCGTGGCGAGCCGATCGGAATTGCGGCCCGTGCCGGTCTGTTGGCAAATGGATGGCGCGAAGATCAGGCCAGCGATTTGATCAAGGCTGACATTGGAATTCTGTTGATGTCCGTGACGCCAAAGACGCCGGCTTCGCTCGCGAAGCTGCAAGCGGGCGACGTCATCATGCGTGTCAATCAGAAAGATGTGAAGAGTTCGGAAGAATTTTCCAACTTGCTGGGGCGGGCCGGCAGCGGCGAGCAGGTTGAATTTACCGTGAAGCGACCTAATGCGGCGGCGCCCTTCGAAGTCCCAGTGACACTTGGCGGTTCTCTGGTCCCCACGTTTGAGTGGACCGTGGATGTTCCGGATGCAGCCACGCCGTTCCTCGGCTTGCAGAGATTGGGCCTTCACACAATTGGACTGACAACCAAAGCAGCATTGGAATTCGGCGCGCAAAAACGCGTGGATCGAAGCGGAGCGCGGATTAATGGGCTGATCGTAGTCGCGGTACGGCCTGAGAGCGCTGCGGCCCGCGGCGGCATCCGCGAAGGCGACGTGATCGAATCAATCGATGGGCGCACGATTGGGCGTGGCGCCTGGACGATGGGGCCCGCTTTCACGCGCCAGAAAAAACATACGGTCTCGATTGTTCGCGTTCGTGAGAAGAAGCAGATCGTCCTGGAAGTGGAAGAGTAATTCGGATCAGTTTAACCACAGAGGACACAGAGAAAATCTAATCAGCCGCAAAAAGGCACAAGAAGCACAAAAAGATTAGCAACAGCGACTGTGGTTTTCCTTTTCTCGTTTGTGCCTTCTGTGCATTTTCGTGGCTGATTCCTTTTGGTTTCCTCTGTGACCTCTGTGGTTAAAATCCCACCACATCAATCAATTTGAAAACTCAATTTCTGTGTGGCGCTGGCCTTTGCCAGTCGATCGATGACGGTCACTTGCAAGACGTAAGCGCCAGGCTGGAGTCCGCTTAACGAGACATCCGCGGCATAAGGAACGCGCTGCAGGTCCGGCGCGCCTTCGCTTTCAATCTTATGCAAAGGCGTGGTGATTACGGGTTCATTGTCGCGAAACACCTGAACCTGCACCGCGAGATCCGGGGCCGCCACAGTCGTGACGCTCGCGGGAATTCGATTGCCGCCGGCGGGATCGTCGGACAACCGAGACGCAGCCGCGTTAGTAGCCGCATTGTAAATAAAAGTGAGGAACCGCAGAGAAGATGAGCTCGCAAAATGATGGTCCACATTCACGACTACTTGCCTCATAGCGGCCGGCTGTTGCGGATCTTTTGAATTCGGATCGACGGCCTCGATTTGGTTCTCAGGTTTCTTCTCTCCAATAATCAAACTGCTCAACGTCAATTCTTTGTTGGCGACATTCGGAATTTCAATCCATTGATACGCGCTGCCGTGCTTGCCTGTCTTCACATCGACAGCGGCGACGCGAACTTGATAAAGCCCCGGTTTAATCAGCGCGAAGTGATTATAAAAAATCGTTTCGGGCGGCTTGCCGTTGGGATTGTTCGCGGACGCTTTGATGGTAAACCGCTTGTTGAAATTACTGACAGATTTGCCCTGCTCGTTTAAGACGAGACCCGCCATATCTAAAACCGCCGTCGGCGTATCGCCCTGCGGTTCCAGCGTCAGCGAACTGGTGCTGACTTTGATCGAGGTGGTAAGCGTCCCGCCGTATTGCGCCGTGTCGAGAAAGTTCAGCGAGATGGCCACCGGCATCGTACTTACTGGATACTGATGGCTCAACACCGCGTTGATTTCATCTGTCGGTGTCTTGCGAACCGGCGGTGTGTCACCCTCTTTTTCCTTCTTTTTTGCTGTTTCTTCAGGTAGCTCGCCAAAGCCGCGACGGAAACGAACCACCAGATCGGGACGGCCCACAACGCTGACTTCAATGCGACGGAACTTTGGATTGCGTTGTTCTTCAGTTTCGGGACGCCACGCCAAGAGGTAATAGGTCGAAGTTTCCTTCAAAGCCGTCGTGACGGCCGTCGGCATCGAATTCGTATTAAAGAAAGCCCGGCCGCCAGTGTCACTCGCCAACGCATTCATCCCATCACGTGTTGATTGCACTTCGCCGCCGTTGACGCGAAGAAGTACGCCCGAGGGATCGGCCATCATTGGCTGAGAGGCATCGGGAAGACCGGCGCCCAAACCTCGAGCGTCCAGCGAGTAGATGACCACGCCCGACCGCGCCGCCGCCTGAGTGATCTGTTGCAAGCGAGTAAGATTCTCCGACCGCTTTTCATCCACCAGAAAACCATCAGAGATAAAGAAGACGATCTTGCGTCCCGGCAACGCCGAGGCGAGTTTGATAAATCCTTTTAGAGTACTGAATGAGCGCGTTGTGATTTCTGACCCGTCGACGAGCAAGGCTGAGGCCCGCTCGCGGATTATTTCCGCGGCTTGCTCTCTCGGCAACGCTCCCTCGCGTTTAATGAGTTCTTCAATAAAGAAGTTCAGCAGCTCAGTGTCGTGTTGCTCTATGACCAATGCCTGGTACTCGGTCATGGGCGGGTATTCGACGCTCTGATAGGCCATCTGAAAGGCCCGCAGCCGATCGGCCGCCGAGTTCAATACGGTCTTGTTTTCGGTGAGTTGTTGCAGGAATCCAAGTTGTCCGGAAGCAGATGCGATCTCAGCCTGATCGTTCTGTTTCATTTGCTGATCGATGAACTGCTTCAACATTCGGCGCGTGTAGCTAACGCTGCCGGGCGAAAGATGCAAATCATCGATAAAGAACATTACGGTGCGTCCGCGATCGAGCGGCACGGGCACGCCTGGACCATTCACCCCACCTCCGCGCGCGGCGGCCAGTTGCGCTTCTTCGCTGCGGCTGCCGGCGGCGAGGCGGTCAAAAAATGAAATCGGTCGGGGCTTGCCTTCGACTTTCAAAACGAACTGATCGCGCTTCAGGTTGTCGACGAAGTTCCCCTGCTTATCAAAAACCATGAAGTCCGTCTGCACGATATCGGTATTGACGCGCACTACGTCATCCGGCTTTTGCTGCGCACCTGTGGGGAAAGCAGCCGCGGTACAAACGACAATGAAGGTGATGATGCGCGTTACGAAACGGGCAGTTCTCATGGCGAGCACGCTTTCGCTTTGGTGAACGCTTGGGGAAACGGAAAGATCGCCGGAGATGATATCATGAGCCGCTCTGATCACGTCATACGAATGGCCGCATATAGGGACGATGGACGAACTCAAAAAACTAATTCGCGAAGTGCCGGATTTTCCCAAGCCGGGCATAAACTTTTACGACATCACGACGCTGCTGAAACAACCGGAAGGGCTGCGGAAGACGGTCGATGCGCTGGCAGCTGAATTTGAAGGAATGAAGATCGATACCGTCGTTGGCATCGAAGCGCGCGGATTTATTTTTGCGCCCGCCCTGGCTTATCACCTGAACGCGGGATTTGTGCCGGTGCGCAAGCCGAAGAAACTGCCCGCCGAGACTGCTTCGATCTCATATGACCTGGAGTATGGACAGGACACTCTGCAAATCCATCGCGACGCAATTGGCGACGGTCATCGAGTGATCATCGCCGACGATCTGCTGGCGACCGGCGGAACTGCGCGGGCGGTTGTCGACCTGGTCGAAGGACTTGGCGGAAAAGTTGAAGGCCTGGTGTTCGTGGTCGAATTGGAATTCCTGCCGGGACGAAAGAAGCTGGAAGGCTACGACGTTCGATCTCTAATCAAGTATCAATCCTGAAGAAATTGATCATTGGTTCATTGGATCATTTATCCATTACTCAATGAGCCAATGAACAATGAGTTAATGAACCAGTCTGCTATGAGTAGATCCTACGAACGATTTGATCCGCCTAAGCGGATTCTGCTGGGACCGGGACCGAGTCCCGTCGATGACCGCGTGCTAAGCGCGATGGCGGCGCCAGTGCTGGGCCACCTGGATCCGCTCTTCCTGCAATGCATGGACGACGTGCAGGCACTGTTGCGATACGTTTTTGAGACTGAGAACCGCGTGACAGTTCCAATATCCGCCACGGGCAGCGCGGGTATGGAAGCAGCCCTGGTTAACATCATCGAACCCGGCGATGAAGTCGTGGTTTGCATCAACGGCGTGTTCGGCGAACGCATGCGCGACATCATCGGACGCGCCGGCGGCACGCCGATAGTTGTCGAAGCGAAATGGGGCGAGGCGATCGATCCAGGCAAGATCGAATCAGCGCTCAAATCATCAAAACCGCGCGCGCTGTCTTTAGTTCACGCCGAGACCTCGACGGGAGTGCTGCAAGACTTGTCGACGCTTGGCGAAATGGCTCATCAAAGTGGCGCGTTGTTGATCGTCGACGCCGTGACTTCGCTTGCTGGTCATCCTGTCGGCGTCGATCGCAACGGCATCGATATCTGTTATTCAGGAACACAGAAGTGCATTGGGGCGCCGCCCGGGCTCTCGCCGATTACTTTCAACGAACGCGCGTTGGATCGTATCCGCTCGCGCAAATCAAAAGTGCAGAGCTGGTATCTCGACATCACGATGGTCGAGCGCTATTGGGGCGACGATCGCACTTATCATCACACGGCCCCTATCTCGATGAACTATGCCCTCCGCGAAGCGCTGCGGCTGATCCATGAAGAAGGATTGGAAGCACGTTGGGCGCGACACGAATTGAACCATCGCGCGCTGGTCGCCGGAGTCGAAGCGATGGGGTTGAGCATGGCAGTCGCGCCGGAACAGAGACTTTGGAGTTTGAATGCCGTGAGCGTCCCTGAAGGTGTTGACGACGCGAAAGTCCGCGCATTGCTGCTCGCAGAGAACATCGAGATTGGAGGCGGCTTAGGCCCTTTGAAAGGACGCATCTGGCGAGTTGGCTTGATGGGCTCCGGCAGTACGCGCGAGAACGTCCGACTGGTGCTCGACGCGTTGCATCGAGCATTGAAGGCGGAA
>DASWQK010000679.1:0-5298 GCA_036403735.1 Pyrinomonadaceae bacterium | reverse complement strand
CGGCGTTGATTCTGGTGATGACCGCGAGGGTAATAAAATAAGGATTTTTCTCTGCGTAGTCTCTGCGACCTCGGCGTCTCTGCGGTGAATAATGGTCCAAATACACTCACTGCGGAGACGCAAGAGAACGCCGAGGTGGCGCAGAGAATTTCAAACCAAGACGTTACCGATCGAGTTAAGCCGCCGAACCTTCCATCATCGTTTCCGGCATCAATGGAATGTGATGAAACTCTCACCGGTCGCATTTTCGAATCGCGCTAATCCTCATCTATGGCACGACGTCTGCCGGATCAAAATCCACTCTTCCGCTGGCGAGATAGTAGAGTCCCCACTTCACTTGCACACCGCGCTGACCAAAGGTGGGGATTTTAGAAGCCACGAGTCGCGCATTCGCGATCGAGACTCTATCCAGGTCCTTTTTGTTTTTCGAGTCTATCCGCACACCGCCATTGTACTTGTTACTCACATAGGTAATGGCTGGCTCAATCTTACATAACAATTCCGGCAGGTAATCCCCTCCCGCTCTGTCGACAGCTCCTTTGACCGCACCGCAATCCGTATGTCCCAGGACTACCACCAGCTTTACCTTGTAGTTGACCACGGCAAATTCCAACGAAGCTAGTTCATCGTCATTCAACACCGGCGCGGCCACCCGAATTACGAAAATCTCGCCGAGTCCTCGATCAAAAACCAATTCCGGCGGCACCCGGGAATCCATGCACGCGACCACCACTGCAGAAGGTTTCTGACCGCATCGCGCGGTTTGGTCACGTTCCTCAGGCCATTTCCGTGGCTCCATCATCGACTGCTGCCAACGCACGTTTCCCGCTTCGAGTTTTTTCAGGGCCGTGCTGGCATCAACCACCTCTGGCACAACCGTCGGACAGGGGCCTTCCGTACCCTGGGTCTGAGGCTTCTTAACCTGCGAGTCGGATCTCCGCTGTGCGCCGGACACGCCGAGGAAACTCAGCGCGAGCGCCAGCGCGATGACGATGATTACGGACCTGAAAGCATTTCTTTTCATGAGGTTCTCCTTCTTTGGTTTGTTAGCTGTTTGCTGCTCATGAAGTCATTACCGGGAGCGACAGCGACCGGTTCGATTTAACCCGGTTGCTACCGCTCCCGGTACTAACCTCAATCCAATTCCATCATCGCTTCCGGCATTAATGGAATGTGATTGAAACTCTCACCTGTGGCATTTTCAATCGCATTGAGGATCGCCGGCGCTGGGCCATCCATCGGCAACTCGCCGATGCCTTTCGCTCCCGCCGGTCCAAACGCGTAAGGGTTCTCTTCAAAGTAAACGCGGATCGGTGGAATGTCGGCGGCGGTCGGCATGATGTAGTTAGTCATCTGACCATTGGCCATGCGACCGTTTTGCCAGACGACCTGCTCGTAAAGCGTCATCCCGATCGCTTGAGCTATTCCACCTTCGATTTGCCCGGCCGCGAGTACCGGATTGATCACGCGGCCAACTTCCTGCACCGCGACAAAGTCATCTACATGCGCTTCGTAGGTCAGCGGGTCGTACGAAACTTCCGCGACATAAACTGCCCAGGCAAACGCGCCGTACGCGTCACCCTGATATTTTTCGTCGTCCCAGTGAACGTTCGGCGGCGGTTGATACTGGCTGAATGATTTCAGTGGGCCATGCTTCGTGATGTAATCACCACAGGCTTTTTGAAATTCTGCCTGCGTGAACTGATCTGGCAATAAACCGCTGCCGATGAGTGTCTGCTTCAATCCCAGCACTGCGGACTCAACCAACTTGCCGACGATCATGCAGGTGCGTGAAGCGACAGTTGGACCACTGTTCGGGACGTTAGCAGTGTCGGGTTGAGCTACCTCAATCAACTCGTAGGCGACACCTAAAGCTTCGGCAGCAATCTGCGCGAAGATCGTGTTCGTGCCCTGACCAATCTCAGTGCTGGCGGCCAGAATTTTCACGTGGCCTTCAGCAGTTGCTTCCGCGCCCACCACCGATTGCAAATAGACTTCGCCGGAACCAGTGAACCCCGCGCCATGCATGAACGAAGCAAAGCCGATGCCTTTCTGGGTACGCACGCCTCTGGCGTGCTGCACGCGGGACGCGAGCGTACCGTTCTCGCGCGCGAACCGTTCGCGCTTGGCATGATAGTCAGTCAACTCAAACGCGCGATTCAGCAAGCCTTCCAGATCAACTTTTTCGCGAATGACTTGATTCGTCGCGGTCGTCTCACCTTCTTTGATGAAATTGCGACGGCGAAATTCTTCCGGACTCAAACCGATCACGCTCGCAACCTTATCCATGTGCCGTTCTAAGGCGAAGATGCTTTGCGGCGCCCCAAACCCTCTAAACGCGCCGTGCGGCGGAACGTTCGTCGCGACGGCGGTGCTCTTGATGCGCACGTTCGGACAAAAGTAAGGCCCGGCGGCGTGAATCGTGCCGCGCGACAGCACGACCGGCGACAGAGTGCAGTACGCGCCGCCATCGATCACGAACTCGATCTCTTGCGCCAGCAGCTTGCCATCTTTAGTGACGGCCGTCTTGTGTCGCGTGTAGGAAGGGTGACGCTTGGTCGTCACGACCATGTCTTCGGCGCGATCGTAAATCATCTTCACCGGCAGCCCCGACTTCCACGCCAGCAGCGCGGCGTGCCCGGCAATCAGCGACGGATATTCTTCCTTGCCGCCGAAGCCTCCACCGGTTTCAGTCTGGATCACGCGAATTTTTTCTTCGGGCAGACCGAACAATTTGATTAAGGCCTTATGAACATAGTAAGGACACTGCATCGATCCCCAGACGGTTACCCCATCGGCCGCGTTCGCTATAGCAATAGCCCCGTTGTTCTCGATATAGAGCTGTTCCTGCGCGCCGGTTTCGTATTCACCCTCGACGATTGATACCGCTTGAGACCACACGTCATCGACGTTTCCTTTATCAACCAGAAACTTCTTGAAGACATTGTCTTCGCCCCAGATGATTTCCTTTTGCGCGAGCGAATCTTGCAAAGAAAAGACTGCCGGCATCTCTTCATATTCGATCCGCACATGACGGCGCGCTTCTTCGAGCAAGTACTTGTCTGGATGAGCGAGCAGGACGATTGGCTCTTCAGGATGATTGACGATTTCGTCGGCGAGATAAGGCTGGTCGTTGAGAATCAGCGCGACATAATTCTCGCCCGGGATATCTTTGGCAGTAACGATCGTGAATTCGTCCCAGGGAATGAAGTCAGAACCGCCTGCGGTAGCGGGCGGTTGCTCGAAAGAAACACCTTTGATGCGACCGCGCGCGATCGAACTACGCACCGTCACGCCATGCAGCATGTTGTCGAACTTCAGATCGTCGACGTACAACGCCTGACCGGTAACTTTCTTCCGGCCTTCTTTGCGGGGGATGGATTTGCCGACGAGATGGTTTTCCATGTGTCACGTGCTATCGGCTTACAGTCAGGGATCTGGAAGAGAAAGGTTCGGAGAGAGCAGTTGCCAAAGCTATTCGATTATTCGCCTGTAAGCCTACGGTAAGCTTTCTCAAAAAGAAGAACGAAGTCTGCCACCTTCGTCCTACCGGGTTCGATGTAGTAGAGGGCTTGCTTCCACTGTGTTTCGTATCGCGTCATCTTCGGTCCTGTGGCTGACGCTTCCGATTCTGGTAGCTTTACAAACATGGCAAACGTCTTCGTGCCTATCCACTGCACACCGAAAGCGTTAAAGAACCCAGCCTTGAAACTACAGTAGTGCTTGTTGAACTTGGTCTCAAGGTGCCATCCTTTCTTGCGTACTAGATCCTCGGTGTCCTTGGCGTAACGAATGAACTCTGTGACGCTCGTCTTGTTTCGGCCCGCCCTCAAATAAAAATCAGCGTCGTATACCTCCAGTCCTGACACGGGTCGAGCAAGTCGCTTCGGTTGCTCCAATTCGAGGCGATTGACCAGTAGAAAGCTGTTTCCGGTTTCTACCCATCGTTTCACTTCGATGAGATCAACCGGGTAGTTTATCTTGTTAACAATGTCCAGAGTCGAGCGCAGTATGGTAGGCGCTATGACGATTATCCGAACCTCAAAATCATCCCAACTCACGGACAAGTCGTCAGGTTTTGCCTCGACTTCCAGCCAGAGAGACTTAATCGAATCCGGGTTAGTTTCTGCCCAGAAGGCATATTGAAGCACTTGGGGAATGATCGAGGCATCGACCGTTACATTCTTCATCTCGATAATACAAATATTCCCATCCTTGTCGAGTCCGACGATGTCCGGAATCCCCTGCTTGGTACCGCCTCTGATCTGACGCTTCAGCAAGAAGATGTCCTCGAGGATTTCCGGAGTGGCAAAGATGAGTCGCTCGAATTCCTCTTCGGTACGAAATGGCGTCTCGACCAGCCGAGTGGTGGCTTCTTTTGATTTCCAAAAAAGGTTGGCCATATTTCGATGTCTGGTTCAGGCGGTCTTTATCACTTCGGATTCGCATATTTCAACTGGCCGGTGATATCCATGATTTCGATGCCGACCAGTTCTTCTTCTTCGTAATCGAAGACGACCAAATCGTCAACATCGCTCTCGCTGTGAGTAGGGTGTGTTTTTTCTTTGAGGCGGATGTACAGCGTATCCACATCATCCTGATAGTCCAGCCACAATTCACCTGGAGGGAGGTTGACTCGCCCGCGCGCTGCCGTCAGCAGTTCTTCTTTGCTGGGAATGATTATTCCTCTTGGTTCTCTTTGCGCCATACGATCTTTGTCTTGTCCATCTTTTCTTCCAGATACGCCGAAAGAATAAATCCGTCATGCCGGCTCTTCTCAACGTAGAAGACGTGAAGAAAAGCCTTCCGTCCCAAAACGACCACCGCACCGAGTGCACCACGCCTGCTGGCTAGAATATAGTCCGGGTTCTCTACTGCATCAAGCAAGGTCTCGCGAAGCGACGCCAGCTCAGGATGTAAATCAAGAATGTGCTCCCACCTCTCATCAGTAAGGCGAATTGGAACTGCATTAACTGAGTGGGCGATGCCCAGAATCATGCTTCAATTTTCAACACCAGGAGGATGAGTAAGGCCGCGGGAGAGTATGCCTTTCCGGATTTTTCAGCAAGTAAGGGTTTTTGCAAGAGCTTTGTGGAGATCAGATGAGAGCAGCGAGGATTTCAGATCATCGACATAGCCGCTTTCTTCCGGCCTTCTTTGCGGGGGATGGATTTGCCGACGAGGGTCATAGTCTCCGGATGCGGAATTTATCCCTTCAAGGATTTGGCGATGCGGTCAGTCACGTCGTTGTAGGTACTGCCACGCACGGCATCATATTCAATCTCAAACGTCTTGAAG
>DASWQK010000678.1:0-2927 GCA_036403735.1 Pyrinomonadaceae bacterium | reverse complement strand
ATTGTCAGAGCCCCGTAGGGGCCGAATGTTTATAGTTCCCGCACGAATCCCAACCCAAAGCTCCTTTAGGAGCGGAATGTGATCGCGCGAACGATTTTTTGATGATTGAATAGTGCTATAAACATCTCGCTCCTAACCGAGCGTAACGCCAGATGAATTACGAAGAAGAGAATAACCGCCTTAGTGAATACTCGGCCGTGCGCGATGGTGGCGCGGGCTTGATCGATCTCTCAGCCCGCGGACGGATAATCGTCAGCGGCTCGGAAGCCGTGATGTTTCTGAACGGCCTGATCACTAATGACATGAAAACGCTGGCCGCGAATTCGTGGATGCCGGCGGCTTTCCCCAACGTCCAGGGCCGTCTGTTGGCCGCGGTTCGGGTCCTGAATCTGAGCGATCGTTTTCTGATCGACACTGAGCGAGCTACGCATTCAAAGGTTCTGGAATTGCTCAGTCGCTTCACGCTGGCCGGAGATTTTCGCGTGATGGATGCGACTGAGGAAATCGCGACCTTGTCGGTCCAGGGGCAAGGAGCTGCGAACATCATCCGCGCGGTGCTGGGCGATCTTGCTGCTTACCTTGAGCGCGGAAAAGTACTAACCGTTCCCTTCAGCCAGTCGACAGTGACAATCATCTGCGCGACACATACCGCCGAAGCCGGGTTCGACCTTTTTGTAGGTGCTGACAAATCGAGCGAGCTGCAACTCGGGTTGATTGATGCGGGCGCCCTAGTCGTGGGCGAAGACGCGTCTGAGATCCTGCGCATCGAAGCCGGCATCCCGCATTATGGCGTCGACATGGACGAGACGACGGTCTTGAGTGAAACGAACCTCGACGAGGCGATCAGTTTTACAAAGGGCTGTTATATCGGCCAGGAAATAATTGTCCGCATCATGCATCGCGGGCACGTAGCGAAAAAACTCACCGGGTTGGTCTTCGATGGTCATGAAAAGATTGAGAGTGGGGCAAAGGTCTTTTCTGATACTGACCAGGAGATCGGACGAGTTACTTCATCGACGATCTCGTCTCGCATGGAACGCGCGCTCGCACTCGCTTATGTGAAGTATGATTATTTGGCGCCGGGGACCAAGGTCAAAGTTGCCGATCTGACGGGCACGGTTGCGGAGCTGCCGTTCATTCGCGGGAGTTGGTACGAGGCTTCAGCACTCCGTTAGGAGCGCGATGTTTATAGCAATCGCAATGAAATCAGCAATCCGGGTTCTATAAATATTTCGTCGTAACGGTACTGAAGAGCATGTCTCAAGATCACGCGCATAACACTGACTCTAGTGCCGGCGAACGTTTACCGGACCTTGACCAAAACGAACTCGCGCATTCGATTATTGAATCGCTGCTCGATCACACGCGCGTCGTTAGCGATCTGATTGCCTTAATGGCGCAAGCCCTCGATGAAGACACTACGAAAGCCCTCACCATGACGCCGCAGTGGCAGGCTTATCTGGAAAGCCGCCGCCGCATGGAAACGACGCGCACAGATGTAGAGAAGTTTGTCGAGATGAGCAAACGTTCGGCCGAGGATTAGCCCTCGATCTCGACGATCAGTTGCACGTTCGACTTAATGCTCAACTGTCCGCTGGCGACGGGCGTTGTTCTCATCTTCAGGGTTTCCGCGTTCAGCCCTCGGTTTGAATCGTATGTGTTGAGCCCATCGCCGCCAACGGTCGCGGCTTCGTTTTCTTCCACCACTCGCAATACATGTCCGCCCAGCGCCTGCGCGATCGAATTCGCTTTGTTCATCGCTTGTTGGGTCGCATCCGCCAGCGCCTGTCCACGGGCGGGACTGGTTTGACGCAGCACGAACGCGATGCCATCGATGCTGTTCGCGCCGGCGCTCGAAGCGGCATCGATGACGGCCCCCACGTTTTTCAAGTCAGTCATCGTCACGATGACGCTGTTTCGCGCGTTGTAGCCCACGATCTTTGGCAGTCGATTATCTCGATAGTCGTATTGCGGTTGAAGAGTGTAATCACTGGTCTTGATCTCAACGCTTGATCCGGCAGTTGTTTTTACCGCGGCTGCCACCGACTCGCTCTTGCGCGCATTTTCCTGCTGCGCGTTTAGCGCCTGCGGGTTCTGCGTTACGACTGAGACAGTCAATACCGCCGTGTCTGGCTCAACTCGACTGGTCGCCTCGCCGGCGACCGTCACTTTGGTGGTCCGCGGCGCTTTCTTTGAGCAACCGGCGCCGATAATCAAAACAACACTCATGCTAATGAGCAGCACGAATTTTCCGGAGATTCTCATCATTCTTGTCCTCCTGTATTGAAGATGCGTTGCGGTTTAGACCGCAACAGAGTTAATTGAGTTCCGGAATATGAACGAGCTGGCAGCGCGTACTTGCGGAGAATGAGAGGGACTATCAGCGAATCATCATTAGGACTTTTCTTTCGCGTCCGCCGTCAAACTCGCACAGAAAAATCCCCTGCCAACGACCCAGCAGTAATTTTCCCTCAGCAAACGGAACTGTCACGGTTGGCCCAATGAGGCTGGCTTTGATATGCGCGTCTGAATTTTCTTCGCCGTGTCGAAAGCCCATCCCGTGTTGCGGAATAAGTGTGCGCAACGCGTGCAGCATGTCGCGCGGCACATCCGGATCCGCATTCTCGTTTATGGTGAGACCGGCAGTCGTATGCTGAACGTAAAGCACGATCACGCCTTCCTGCACGCCTGAGTCAGAGAGATTCCGCTGCACCTCGTCGGTGAATTCGATTAACTCTTCGCGTTGATGAGAACGGACTTTGAGGGTGTGCATCGCGAATGATCAGTTACCGGTGACAATCAGTAGCGCAACAAACAGCAGGCCGCAATTAACTGCGCCGCAAACTCCAGCACCGACGAGAATGAACGAGCGCCGGTTCGAATTCTGTGAATAGTTAAAACCAGACATTACTCCGGATGGTAATTCA
>DASWQK010000677.1:0-5236 GCA_036403735.1 Pyrinomonadaceae bacterium | reverse complement strand
CGAAGAAAAGACCACAGTTACAAAACTCAAAAACTTAGGAGACTAAACATGTCGCAGAATTGGACCCCGCCCCCGGCTGGAGGAGGCTCGGCAACCGTACCAAACTACTTAGTGCCGGCAATCATTTCGATCTTCTGTTGCTGGCCACTGGCCATCCCGGCGATTATTTTCGCCACTCGCGTCAATAGCAGCTTGGCGGCAGGAAACACCGCTGCAGCCCAGGAAGCGTCGGCTCAAGCTAAGAAGTTCATGAAGCTGGCTTTTATTGTCGGTAGCATCTGTTGGGTCCTCTTCATTCTCTTCTACGTGATCGTATTCGGCCTTGCGATATTTGCCGGTAATCATTGATCGCTGGCTCAGAATTCAGTTGTTACGTAAAGACCCCATAGGTGGCGCCGACTACAGGCGTCGCCTATATTGTTCTGTTTGGCTGTCCTTTCGGCGCCCACATCTATGGCAGTTTTTTGCACTAAATGCGGCACTCAGAATGAAGACTTCGCGCAGCTCTGCTCCCAATGTTATGCGACGTTACCGCTGATCGGGGCCCGCGCGGCTACTCAGCAAACTGATTACGCACCGCCCTACGAACCAGCGTATCAACCTATTCAGCCGCCTACTGCGATGTATGCGCAGCCACCGGCGGCGCAGGATTGGCAACGAGCAGGCGCCGACAAGAAGATCATCGCCGGCATCCTGGGGATCGTGGTGGGCGGCCTGGGAATTCACAAGTTTGTACTGGGCTATCAAAAAGAAGGCATGATCATGCTGCTGCTGTCAGTGCTGAGTTGCTTCACCCTCTCGGCTTTCATGCATGTGATCGGAATTGTCGAAGGCATCATGTACCTTACCAAGACTGATGAAGATTTTGTGCGAACCTATATCTACGGCCGGAAGGGTTGGTTCTAGAACTAGCTGATTTCAGTGTGTTACGATTCCGTCATGGAAATCAAGATGCACATAATCTACGAGAAGGTCGACAACCTTATCCAGGCATCAGTAGCCGAGATCCCCGGGGCGATTTCGTTGGGCAATACCGTCGAAGAAGCACGGCGAAACCTTGATGAAGCTATAGAGATGGTGCTGGAGGGAAATCGTCTACTCGCCGAGGAAGTCGACCGCGCCAAAATTAGCAGCGAAGAAATTGCCTTCCGCGCGGCATGAAGAGAATCGATTTAGTGCGGCATGTTGATCGACATGGCTGTGAGTTCGCGCGTGAAAGAAAGCAGCACACCTTGTACATTAATCGTCAGACAAAAAGATCTGCTGCCGTGTCCAGACATCGCGAAATCCCCGCTGGCACGGCTCGAAGTATTTGTCGCGCGCTTGGAATAGCCTCCCCGGTCTGAAGTTCTTATCTATCTTCATCATGACGAACTTTCATTACGTTCCCGTCGCGGTTGATCGCGCGAGACAGCGCACGATCGCTGCGGTGATCTGGATGGGACTTGGAAGCATCGCCATCTTCCTTTTCTTTTTCAATCCCGCCAGCGCTTCAAATCAATGGTTTCCCAAGTGTCCCTTCCGCATGGTAACGGGCTGGCAATGCCCGGGTTGCGGCTCAACCCGCGCCTGCTATCAACTATTGCATCTGCATCCGGTCGCGGCCTTCAAGCTGAATCCGCTGATGGTGATGACGTTGCCGTTCATTGTTTACGGATTCCTCGGTTT
This sequence comes from Pyrinomonadaceae bacterium, assembly GCA_036403735.1. Lineage (GTDB taxonomy): Bacteria > Acidobacteriota > Blastocatellia > Pyrinomonadales > Pyrinomonadaceae > UBA11740. The sequence continues at coordinate 3,568 of DASWQK010000677.1, read as the reverse complement.
CACGAAGAGCGCGATTACGGGTAAGCCGCATCGCCGCATCTTTATTCCGCCAATTTATCTCTGGGCGTGGCTGGTGGTGCTCATTTTCTTTTGGGTTTTTCGCAATACGCCATGGTATCCCTTCGTCTCTTAGCCGTTTAGAGGCGGGCTACCGCCCGCCTTTTGAATAGCCCGCTTCTTAACGAATCATTCTTTTGTGTGGCTCGATCTAATCGACACAAATTGCGATTCGTCCGCACGGCTCTTTTTCGCTCGTCGAAGCAGGATTGAAACTGCGACGCCGACGATTATCGCGGCGAGTACTCCACCGAAAAGCAGCTTACCCAAATCGTTGAAACCGCATTCATCACAGTCAGAAACAAGCAACGCCGCGTAGATCACATCCTGCGCCATGCCGGCAATGAAAACTTCTATCGGGGAAGTCATGATCAAATCAAACAGTTGAATCATCGTGCACCTCTCTGTGTCGAATTGATTTGGGATATTAGACAGCGGTGTTCAGACTTTGTTCCTCAGCGTATCGATGGAGACAGTAAAGTTCGGCGCACCCATTTACGATTCACGATTGACGATTTACTATCCCTACATGAACTCTGATCCAGCAATTCGCATTACGATGTTGCCGCGCGACACAAACTCGCAGGGCACAATTTTTGGCGGCGTAATTCTCAGCTACATCGATATGGCCGGCGCGATCGAAGCGCATCGTCACACGGGCATGGACCGCTTCGTCACCGTCGCTATGCGCGAAGTCATCTTTCACGCGCCGGTTCTGGTCGGCGACCTGGTCAGTTTTTATTCTGAGACTCTGAAGATCGGAAAGACTTCAATCACTGTGCGGGTGATAGTGGAAGCCGAGCGTTATGGTTCCGGAGATCGAAAGCGCGTGACTGAAGCGGAAGTTGTTTATGTGGCGGTGGATGTCAAAGGAAAAAAGACGGAAATATCCGTTAAGACAAGCTGACGATCTCGCCTGAGTTCAAGTCAGTTTGTAGCGCAACGCCCTGGCCGGCTAGTTCAGATCGCAACTGGGCCGCGTTCTTGAACAGAATAGTTTTGATTCCCAACTCACGTGGACATTCCAGATTTACTTCCCGATCGTCGATGAAGATACATTCTTCAGGCGCGCGCTGGGCAACCTGCAAAACCATTTGATAGATTGCCTCGTCAGGTTTGCGCAGACCGAGAAAGCATGAACTGAAGAAAACCGGAAAGTAACGTCGCAGGCCAAACTTCTCGATCCGATAAGTATTCAACTCAAGAATTTCATTGTTGAGCGTCGCCATGAAATGCCGTCCGGATTTCGCAAGCTCTTCGGCAACCTTGAGCGAGGCCGGCTTTGGCTGAGACTGAGCGAAGATGAATTCGCGAAACTCGTCGCGAGTGAACAGACGAGGTCGATAGAATATCGCCCGGTCCAGATAATGCTCGAGCGTCATCCGGTTTATCTCGATGGCGTGCGCGACTTTTTCGTGCCGTTCGCTGTATTCATCCCAATCGAGCCCAAACTTCTCAGCTGCTGCCCGCCGCGACTCGTGTCCCCAGCCGTCGGTCAGGAGCACGCCGCCGATATCGAAGAAGATGGTGGTGATCATAACGGTGTTTGGAGTACCGCCTTCAGGCGGACATTCCAAGGGATGATTGCCGCCTCAAGGCGGAACTCCGAACACTACCAGCGATGATACGCCGGATGACCGGGCTTCACCGCTACGAAAGTCCCGCGACAAGTCGCGCAGACTTTATCGTGTGCGATTAGCTCACCTTCGACGATCGCTCGATCGTCTGTCGATTCAATCACGCGCGCGCGCAACTGCACCGGCTTATCTGTCGGCGTCGGTCTCATCAACTTAATCGTATAGTCCGCAGTGACGGTGCAGGGCGGATGATCCGCGCCCGCTTTCTTCATCAGGTGATACGTGGCGGTCCAGTTGCAATGACAATCCAGGAGCGTGCCGATGATTCCACCGCTCAACATCCCTGGAAATGCCTCCTGATAAGTCGCGGGTTCAAAGGTCGCCACGACTTCATCTCCTTCGGGAAAGCTGCGAATGTGCAAGCCCTTTTCATTCGCCGGTCCACATCCGAAGCACGCCATGTTGGGCGCGTAAGTTTCCTGGAGACTCTTTTCGTTTTGATTCATTCGGGTTTTCCTTGACACTGCGAGACTCATAGCTGTTGCTCGACTCTTCCACCGCGAAGCTGCTCACGCAACTTGAATCGCTGCACCTTTCCCGTCGCAGTGTAAGGCAATTCAGAAACGAAGTAATAACGACGGGGTTGTTTGAATCTCGGCAGCGCCGATTCGCAAAGCGCGCGTATGTCTCTTTCCGCCGAATCTGGATCGCGACCGTCAGTGAGCACCAGAAATGCACAAACGCACGACAATCCATCCTTATCAAACCCTTCGACGACGGCAGCCACGCGCACGGCGTCATGTCTCACCAGCACACTCTCGACTTCGATCGGTGAAACCCATTGCCCGGTCGGTTTGAAGCAATCATCGCTGCGGCCCATGTGCCACCAGAATCCGTTGTCGTCGCACCTATACAGATCGCCGGTGCGCGTCCAACCATCGACGAAAGTCTGGGTCGTCGTCTCAAGCCGCTGCCAATAACGCGAGGCCGCACTCGCTCCGCGAATCCACAGATTGCCGACCTCACCCGTTTCTGTCGCCGCCCCCTCATGATCCACTAACCGCGCTTCGTAACCATCCAGGAGTTGCCCGCTGCTCCCATAACGAACTTCGCCGTCGTGATTCGACATGAACATGTGCAGCATCTCAGTCGAGCCGATGCCGTCAAGAACCTGCACGCCGAATGTCTTCTCCCATTCTTCACCCAGTTGTGCTGGTAAAGCTTCGCCGGCGGAAACACACAGGCGCAAACTGGAGGTGTCGAGCGGCGCCACGCTGCGATGATGTTCGAGCAGCATGCGATAAACCACCGGCACTCCGAAAAAGATCGTGGGGCGATAATCGTTGAGGACTTCGCTCACGACTGCCGGCGCCGGTTTCTCGCGACACAGAATCGTTGTGAAGCCGTTCAGCAATGGGAAAGTAAATGCGTTGCCAAGGCCGTAAGCGAACGGCAGCCGCGATGAAGAAAACAAACGATCTCCTTCGCGCAATTTCAACACTTCGCGGCAGTACGTTTCGTTTGTATAAAAGATGTCAGCCTGACTATGCACCGCACCCTTCGGCTCTCCGGTGCTGCCCGAGGTATAGAGAATAAAGGCGTCTGAATCGAGGGCGACCTCGGCATGCGGGGCCTCGCTCACCCTTTTCGCGCTCTCAAAACCCTGCACGTTCATGCTGCGCACTGATGAGATTTGCGAATCTCCTTCGCGTCGAACAAACAGGATGTCGTGTAACTCAGGCGGTGCGTCAGCTTCACCGATCAGGGCCAGCGTTGACGACGCTTCGATGATTGCGGCGCGCGCTCCACAATCTTTCAGGATGAACAGTTGATCCTCGCGACGCAGCGCGAGATTGATGGGAACCGCAATCGCACCAAGCGAAATGATCGCGACAAACGAAGCAATGAACTTGGGTGAATCAGCGAGCAGGATG
>DASWQK010000676.1:0-3360 GCA_036403735.1 Pyrinomonadaceae bacterium | reverse complement strand
ACTGCGACGTATCAGAACCCGGAGCGGTAGCGACGGGATCGCACAATCAATCAGCGTTTATGCTCCGGTCGCTACCGCTCCGGGTTCTGACACAGCTCTCCCAACTTGAAACTTGAAACCTTAGACCTGAAACTAGGATCGAATGAAGATCGCCGTAGCAATGTCAGGGGGTGTGGATTCGTCCGCCGCCGCCGCAATTCTCAAAGAGCAGGGCCACGAACTCGTCGGCTTCACGATGCAGTTGTGGAACCAGCGTCGCGGTATCAGTGTGGATGAAAACGGCGAGCCGCTGCCTTCGCGTTGCTGTTCACTCGATGATGTTTACGATGCGCGTCGCGTCGCCGAAGAACTTGGATTTCCTTTTTACGTTTTGAATCTCGAGAAGGAATTCGAACGCGACGTGGTCCAACCGTTCGTCAACAGTTACCTGAACGGCGAGACGCCCATCCCGTGTGTCGCCTGCAACAGCCGTTTGAAGTTTGCTTCGCTCGATAAGTTAGCCGTCAGCCTTGGCTGCGAGAAAGTCGCGACCGGTCATTACGCGCGCGTTGAGTTTGACGAAGCGACCAGGCGTCATCGCCTTTTGCGTGGTCGCGATCCGCAAAAGGACCAATCATATTTTCTTTGGGAGCTGACGCAGGATCAACTTTCGCGTGCTCTGTTTCCGCTCGGAGAATTATTGAAGAACGATGCGCGACAAGCGGCGCGCGATAATCAACTTGCGGTCGCGGAAAAGAAAGAGTCGCAGGAAATCTGCTTCGTGCCTGACGGCGATTATGCAGGCTTCATCGATCGTTATCTCGCCGCCGAACAGCAAACTGATCGGTTGCCGCGCGCTGGCGATATCGTTACCAGCAAGGGAGAAATCATCGGCTCGCATACCGGCATTCATCGATACACGATTGGTCAACGACGCGGCATCGGCGTCTCCCAATCCCGGCCGCTCTACGTCCTGGGCATCGACACGACTAAGGATCAGGTGATCGTCGGTTATGACGAAGATCTATTGAGTGAGGAATTCACTGCCGCCGGAGTTAACTGGATTGCCCTCGACAATCCGACAGAACCGGTCCGTGCTGAAGTGCGCGTGCGTTATCGTCACACGGCTGCGCCGGCGACCCTCACTCCGCTGGCAGATAATCGCGTTTCTGTTCAGTTCGACGAACCGCAACGCGCGATTACACCCGGACAAGCGACTGTGTTCTATCGCGGCGACGAGGTTGTCGGTGGTGGATGGATCGTGAAGTGACCTCGGGTCGCCGTCATCCTTTGACTACCCGTCAAGTAACCCTCCTGGCTTATGAACATCTCTAATCTAACCGCACAAATGTGGCGGCTTATGTAACCTTTTCTTTGAATTTAACGTAATCACACCGTCAAACTTCATTCGCAGAAAGAATTAGGAAAATCGCTCATGGCAATGTCAAAGACCCGCAAGATCGTTCTCATTATTTCGGCAGTAGTATTGGGACTCGTGATGATCGCAGTGCTCGGCATCGCAATTGTCGTGTCCGCGTTGCGCGGCAATCGTCCTTCGATTCAGGACAACAGTGTGCTGACGCTGAGGATTTCCGGCGCGCTGCCTGATTACGTCCCTGACGATCCGTTTCGGCGCATCTTCGGCGCGCAGCCGCAATCGCTGGGCAGCCTGCTCGCGCAGTTTCGTAAAGCGAAAGTTGATAAGCGCATTAGCGCGGTGATGCTGGACATCGACATGTCTGAGGCCGGTTGGGCGAAGTCGGAAGAAATTCGTGGCGCGATCGCAGACTTTCGTGCTTCGGGCAAACCCGTCTATGCGTACATGGAAATGGGCCTCAACAAGGACTACTACATCGCGACTGCGTGCGACAAGATTTTCGTGCCGCCGCCGGGCGAACTGTTCACGATCGGTCTGGCCGCGGATGTGATGTTCTTTCGTGGGTCGCTCGACAAGCTCGGCGTCTACCCGGATGTTTACCAGATCGGAAAGTACAAAAGCGCCGGCGACATGTTCACGCAGAAACAGATGACTGAGGCGCATAAGGAGTACATCAATTCATTGCTCGACGATCTGTATGGCCGTTACGTTGAAGGGATTGCGAAAGCGCGGAATAAATCAGTCGATGAAGTCAAGAGTTTGATTGACAACGCTCCGTACAGTGCTAACCAAGCAAAGGACGCCGGCCTGATCGATGGCGCGCTTTATCACGACGATGTCGAGAAGGACTTGAAAAAGCGGCTGGGCTATAAAGACAACGACGAATTGCACATCGCCCGCGGCTCTGATTACAAACAGATCTCACAGGAATCTTTGGGGCTGAACAAAGGCGAGAAGATCGCGGTCGTTTACGCGGCCGGCGATATCGTTTCCGGCAGATCATCGTTCGGCGGCAGCGGCGAAGAGACGATCGGATCGGATTCGCTCGTGCGAACAATCAACGAAGCTCGCGACGACAAAGGCGTCAAGGCAATCGTGTTGCGTATCGATAGCCCCGGCGGATCGGGTCTGGCTTCCGACATCATCTGGCGCGCGGTCGAAGCTGCTAAAGCAAAGAAGCCCGTCGTCGTTTCGATGGGCGACGTGGCGGCTTCAGGCGGTTATTACATCGCCTGCAATGCAAATAGAATCGTGGCCGAGCCTTCGACGATCACCGGATCGATTGGCGTGGTCGGCGGCAAACCGGTCATTAAAGGCTTCTATGATTGGATCGGCGTTTCGAATGAATATGTCATGCGCGGTAAGAACGCCGGCATGTTTCGCGAGACGGAAAAATTCAACGACAGCGAACAGGCGAAGTTCAGAGAGTTTTTGAATAACACTTACGACGACTTCATTACTAAAGTCGGTAAGGGACGCAACAAGGACAAAGACTACATCAATTCGATTGGGCAAGGCCGTGTGTGGACTGGAAGTCAGGGCAAAGAGAAAGGTCTGGTGGACGAATACGGCGGCCTTGATAAAGCGATCGAGGTGGCGAAGCAGCTCGCGAACATTCCGGCTGATAAGAGTATTCAACGCGTGATCATGCCGCAACCGCCAACGTTCTTCGAACAATTAATGAGCGCGGGAAATGATGACAGTGATGCGGTTGATGCGCAGGCCAAGCAACAGGCGGCGCTTTTCTCGGCGTTGCCGGAAGACCTGCGCGAGAGTTTGCGTTACGCGCAATTACTGGATCGCTCGAGCAGGGGCGAAGCGATTTATTTAATGCCGTTTAGATTGAGAATTAAGTAATAGGATTGATCGTTTAGAAGCGGGCTACCGCCGCTTTTGTCGGGCAGTAGCCCGACTCTAAAACGCATTTCGCTTTTATGCGAATCCTTCTCGTTGAAGATGAGCCGCGCATGGCCAACGTGATCGCGAAAGGCTTGCGCGAAAAT
>DASWQK010000675.1:0-3973 GCA_036403735.1 Pyrinomonadaceae bacterium | reverse complement strand
GGACGTCGCCGACGACCTGATCGAGCAGCGGCTTGATACCGAAACTGAAGCGTCGGCTGGCGGGATAGTCCTCCGGAAATTGCGCCGCCAGTCGGGTCGTCGTTAGGTTCAATTCGCTTTGCGCCTCCGCAATCGAACTGCCTGGCTTCAGCCGCGCCAAAAGATTGTAATTCTCGTCACCCTGACGCGCCAGGTCTTCGGCGCTAAAGGCCAGCGGCAGGAAAACATCGGGCTGTGGAACTGAGGACACAGTCGGAATCACTTCGTAGTTCAGCGAGAAGCCTTGCGGCATCACGCCCACAATCGTGTACTTCTCTCCGTTGAGGGTCAGCGTTTTGTCGCGAACGTTTTGATCGCCGCCGAACTCGCGCTGCCAAAAGGCATGACTTAGCGCCACGGTCTTCGGTTGTTTGGTTGTGTCTTCCTCTGGCTGAAAGACCCGACCAATTGCCGGCTGTACACCGAGGATCGAAAAGAGATTCGACGAGGCAACCATGACGCCGATCCGTTCCGGTGTAGTTGCCTGGCCGACGTTCATGCTGCCGCCACTAATTATGGCGATGTCTTCAAAGACAGTTGTATTAGCTTTAATCGCAGAGTACTGCCCTGGTGAGGGCCAATCCTGTTCGACATTTGCCCCGGGCGAGTGGGTCCAGATAATTGCCAACCGGTCTGAGTCGCGATAAGGCAACGGATGGAGTAACAGCGAATTAACCACGCTGAAGATCGCGCTGTTTGCACCGATCCCGAGGGCCAGCGTCAGGATCGCCACGGCGGCAAAGCTCGGGGTCTTCAGCAGCATGTGCACGGCGTAACGAATGTCTCGCCAAATCATCTGAGCTTCTCCTTTTTTGATATCGAGAGGGCCGGTACCAACCACGTCATGAAAACGGGTATCTCAATCACCCTGATCGTTTTTCTCTAGTCCTTATTCGTACCTAAGCGCCACCAGCGGATCGACTTTGGTGGCCCGCCGCGCCGGTATCAGGCACGCGGCCATCGCAACCGCCATAAGCAACAATGAAGCAGCGATGTAGGTCGGCAGATCGGTCGGCCTTATATCGAACAGCAGAGTAGATAGGAACCGCGTCAGCAGCAGCGCGCCAACAATTCCCACGACCAGTCCGCCAAGAGTCAGGGCCAGCCCGTGCGCCAATATCATGCGCAAGACGTCAACCCTTCGAGCGCCAAGCGCCATGCGCACTCCGATTTCGCTCGTCCGCTGGGCGACGTCATAACTGATCACGCCATAGATGCCGATGGCCGAGAGAATGAAAGCCAGCACAGCGAACAAACCGATCAGAAACGCATTGAAGCGCGGCTGAGCCACCGAATCAGCAAGCAGTTGCGTCATCGTGGCAATGCGAGTCGGTCCTTCTTCGCTATCAATCGATTGGATCTGCGATCGAATCGAAGCGATCAAACTGGCAGGCTCGACGCTGGTGCGCACCACGATCCGCAATCCCGGAAACGTGCTCTGGGCATAGGGCACATAAACCTGTGGCCCAGCCGGCGCACCCAGACCTTCGTACTTGGCATCCCCGACAACGCCCACGATGTTGCGCGTCACGCCCTCGATCACGATGCGGTGCTTGAGTGGGTCGTCATCCGGGAAGAAATTGCGCGCGAGGGTTTGATTGATTACCGCACTCCCGGGCGCCGCGGCATCATCCGATCCTGCGATCGTGCGTCCACGCAATAGCGGTAAGCCAAGTGCCTCGAGATAGCCGGGTGTGGCCGGCATGTAGAGCGCTGATGGCGGTTGGCCGGAACCGACAGGTCTTCCTTCGATCGTAAAACCTGAGCCCTGCTGGATCATGTTTGGCGGTAAGCTCGTGCAAGCTCCCGCGGCGATCACTCCGGGCAGTGAACGAATGCGCTGCAAGGCTTGATCAAAGAACGCTATTTGTTTGGCCGGCTCTTGATAGCGAACGAACTGGAGCGCGACCGCCATCGTCAACAGATGGTCGGCTTTGAAACCCGGATCGACGTCGGTGAGACGTTGAAAGCTCCTTAAGAAAAGCCCGGATCCGATCAGCAGTATGAGCGCCAGCGCAACTTCAGCTATCGCCAGCAATCCGCGCATCCGCTTCACGCTCGCCAGACCCGCGATCCCGCGACCACCTTCGCGCAAAGGCTGAGTCAAATCTGGTCTACGTGCATGCCATGAGGGCGCCAATCCAAACAGGATTCCGGTGCCGATGGAAATCGCAGCAGTGAAAAGCAGCGACCAACGATCGATGCCCACGCCTTCGAGACGCGGAATCTCTTTCGGTACGAACGCGAGCAAAACACGCACGCCCCACGTCGCCAACAACAAGCCTCCCACACCGCCGATCGTCCCCAGCAGGACGCTCTCAGTGAGCATTTGGCGAACCATCCGCCAGTGCCCTGCGCCCAGGGCTCGCCGAATCGCAATCTCTCGATCGCGTGAGGCCATGCGAGTCATCATCAGATTCGCGACGTTCGCGCAAGCGATTAGCAGAATGAAACCAACCGCCGACAACAGAACCATCAACGGTCGGCGATACTCGCCAATCATCTGCTCGCGTAAAGGAACAACCACCACTCCCGTTCCGGCCTCAGAGTCGGGATAAGCCTGTGCCAGCCGTTCCGCGATCGTGCTCATCTCAGCCTGTCCCTGCTCCGTTGATACGCCGTCGCGCAGACGACCGACGACGCGATATCCGCGCAGTGAGCGGCTGTTAATCCAATCAGGGCTCGAGCCGGGTTTGTTTGTGCTATAAATCGGATCCAGGCTGCTCCAGACTTCGATGTCCGGCGTGGGAAAGCGAAACGAGGGTGGCATCACTCCGATGATCGTGAAGCTTTCGGCGTTCAAGTTGATCGTCTTACCGATGACATTCCGATCACCGTGATAGCGTCGCTGCCAAAACTGATCGCTCAGGAGCAGAACATGATCGTGCTCGTCAGCAGGTCGCAGAGAACGCCCCAGGGCAGGTTGCACTCCCAGCACATTGAAAAAGTTTGTGGTCGTAAAGACACCACGAGTTTCATCCGTCCCCTCGGCGCCTGTCACATGAAAACGGTTGAACGCGTAAGCCGCGATGCCGGACATCGTGTGGGCCTGCTGTTGCCAGTCGCGAATCGTCGGTAAGGCAGCGGGATATTGCGAGCCCGGTCGTTGCAGATCCCTGGTCCATAATCCCACCAATTGATTCGGCACCGTATAAGGCAGCGGTCGAAACACGATCGCATTGACGACGCTGAAGATCGCCGTGTTGGCTCCGATGCCCAGCGCCAGGGTAATTACCACGATGATGGCCGAACTTGGGTGTTTCAGCAGAAGACGAAAGCCGTAGCGCAAATCTCTGATTAACTCACTCATCACCTGCACTCCTTATTCATAGCGGGTCGAGCGGATTGACTTTCGTGGCTAACTATCGCAGACAGTTTCTCGGCGCTAAGCACATCAAGCACTGTGCCACTAAATTCGATAAAGTTTAGGACGGTGCGCGAACGCTGAGCCGCCAGAAATCCTGATAAATTCGCGGACCCTTTGTCCTATCAAACCGGTGGCCGCAAAACGCTTTCACCGAAAGACTAGGAAATGATTTCGTTTGCGGGATCGTTTCGTCCCAATTTCGCAAGACGTTGTCTGATTACTTGCACGACCCTTCAATCTTATGGAACCCATCCAAGCAAACGGGAGTCGATCGTCTCACGTTGGTACTGTCAAGCTAACGGAGAAAGATGTAATCAGGCTGTTCCTGCGACATAATCCGCCGATGCGCAGATCAGTCTCGCTCTACCAACGTCATCGATTCCCCGCCGAGAACATCAGTCATTTCGTTTGGTTATATTTTAAATGTTAGCGATGCGCGGTGTGTCATTGAGCTATGAGACGGTCCGAGAATGGTGCCTGACGTTCGGGCAGACTTGATTACTTCGATTGCGACGCACATCGTAGTCGGTCTTGTCGCCGAATTCTATTTCTGCCCGGCCGCTGTAC
>DASWQK010000674.1:0-9774 GCA_036403735.1 Pyrinomonadaceae bacterium | reverse complement strand
ATTGGGATATGGACTTTTTCATCTTTGCGAATACGTCGATGGACACGCTGGACTACACCAGCGGCAAAGTCAACGAAGGCAGTAAAGCGATTCTGATGGGTTTGGGCGAGGCTGTACGCGAATTGCCGCGCGAGTTTCGCGGTGAATTGCCGCGAGGAATTTCAAAAGCCGAAGTCTTTTGCGCCGGGTGTCTAGTTGTCGAAGGATCGAAGTATACCGACGACCCTGCCGAAGCCGCGCGATTAGCGAAAGAACCCGCGTTTGCGCAATGGCCGCTGGTTATCTTGCATGATGACACGCAAGTCGCTCGATCAACTAGTGACTTTCTTTGGTCCACCTGGACGCGCTTTGAACCGGCATCAGATATCTACGCCGCGGAAACAAACGTCGTGCGTCATCATCTCGCTTATAAACCTCCGATCGTGATTGACGCGCGCAAGAAGCCTTCGTTACCTGACGAACTCATCGTCCGCGACGACATCAGGAACCTGGTCGATGATCGTTGGCGAGAGTATTTTCCGACTGCATTGTCGATGCACTGACCTGATGAAAAACGACTTGAGCGCTCCCTTCATCATCGCCGTCGCCATTTTGCTTGGGCTGCTGCTCTTTTTGTTTCGACAACTGCTGAGGTTCCCACGCACCCAATGGGGTGAGACGCCAGTGTGGAAGAAGCGAATACGTCTCACCGCCTGGCTGATTCCCTTATTGCTTTGCAGTCTGGCCGTCTGGACCGTCTTCATTGAACCCAACCGCCTGATAGTCCATCCGCAAACAATCGAGATTGCCGACTGGCCGAAGGAATTGAGCGGATTGCGGATAGCGGTCATCTCAGACATTCACACCGGCGGACCATTCATCGACGACAAGAAACTGAAGCGGATCGTCCAGATGACGAATGAACTCCATCCGGATTTGATTGTGCTGCTCGGCGATTACATGTCTCCCAACAGCTGGCACAGTCATCGAGTCGAGCCGGAGATAACAGCCGCCGCTTTGAAGAATCTCCAAGCGCCGCTGGGGACCTTTACAGTCCTTGGCAATCACGATTGGTGGTACAACGGCGAGAAAGTGCGGGCGGCTTTCGAGCAGAACGGTATTCGCGTTCTGGAAGATGAAGTAACGGAAGTGACGTGGCGCGACAGATCATTCTACCTGGCAGGTCTTGCTGATTTATGGACGCGCGGCCAGCACGTCGCTGAGACGATCGCGAAAGTTCCAGAAGGCGCGACCGTTATTGCGTTGACTCACAATCCAGATCTTTTCCCCTCTTTGCCCCAGCGAGTTCCATTGCTGCTGGCTGGTCACACCCACGGCGGCCAGGTAACTTTGCCTTTCATCGGGGCCGCGGTCGTGCCGTCTAACTTTGGGCACAAGTACACCGCAGGCCTCGTCTTTGAAAAGGGTCATCATCTGTTCGTCACCACCGGAATTGGCACGAGCATTCTGCCCGTACGCTTTCGCGTGCCTCCGGAGATTGCCGTGGTGACAGTTGTGCGATGATGTGTGCTGAAATTGCCACTGAAGGCGACCTGGCCTCTCAGCACGATCGAGAGCGATATAATTTCACAGAAGCTCAACGCCGCTGCAGTTTGCACGCATCAAAGAGCCGTGGGCTTGAATGCAAGCGCTGGCATGTGAAATGATCGAACCTTTCGTGGAAGTCGCGTTATGACCCAGCCCCAGTTCAAATCGATCGTCCCGGTTGTTCGCAACTGGATTGGTCTCTTATTGACGGGTCTGCTGATTCTAATGCCGGCAGAAGGGCTAGCCCACTCAGATTCTCGTTCACCGCTCGACACCAACCGCGTCGTCCAGAGCCCAAGACGTGAAGTGCAACCGCTTGATCCTGGAAAGCCGCTGGAACGTAAACTTGCCGGCGGTGAAGCTCACCTTTATGAAATCAAATTAACTTCCGAACAGTTTCTTCGCCTGGTGGTCGATCAGCGAGGTATCGACGTGGCGCTGACGCTGTTCGAACCGAATGGCAAGAAGATCGTGGAGGTTAATAATAGACACGGCGAACGGGGCCTGGAGACTGCTTCGTTGGTGGCGGTTGAGCCCGGAGCCTATCGGATTGAAGTTCGTTCTACTCGTGAGACAGATCCGTTCGGTGCTTATCAGATCAAAGTTGAAGGGTTGCATTCAGCAAGCGATCACGATCGGGTAACTAACACCGCCGAGCATCTGGTCGCAGAAGCAAACACGCTGCAAGCACGGCCGACGAAAGAGTCGCTCTCACAGGCGATCGCGAAATACCAGGAGGCGTTGCGTCTGGTTGAAGTAGCGGGCGATCTGCAAATGAAGGCAGTCGTCCTTAATATGATCGGACGAAGCTACTTCTCGCTGGGCGAATATCAGAAGGCCCTCGAATACCACCATCAGGCGTTGCCGCTTGCCCGAGCCGCTTCCGATCATCAAGCGGAGGCCGCTACGCTCACATATATTGGCGATGGCTACCGACTGACTGCTGAGAACGAGAAAGCTGTGGATTATCTGAGCCAGGCGCTCCATGCCTGGCAGATGATTCAAGACCGTCGCGGCGAGGTGGGAGCCCTGAATATCCTTGCCCGCGTCTACCACCAGATGGGCGATCAGTACAAGTCGATTTTCAGTTTCGATCACGCGCTACAACTCTCGCGAGAGCTATCGGATCCGGACCAGGAGATTAATACGTTGAGTGGCATGGGTCTTTCCTATTACACGGTGGGCGAAAACGAAAAGGCGATCGAAATCTGGAAGCAGGAGCTGGTCCTCATTAAGGCGAATGGTCAGACAGGCTGGGAAGCACACGTGCTGGGCAGCCTCGGTTCGGCTTACAACGCGTTAGGTGATAAGGAGGCGGCGCTCGCCTACTTAAATAAGGCTAACCAGTTGGCAAAAGAGAACAAGGATCGTTTGCTTGAAGCCACCAGTCTTCAAACTATGGGTCGAGTTTACCGGTCGGCAGGTGAACCCAGGAAGTCGATTGAGTACCTCGACCAGTCGCTCGTGGTCTTGAAAGATGTTGATAGCCCAACCGCAGTGGCCAGAGCCCACTACAACCTTGGCAAGGCTTACACCGACCTTGGCGAGTACGAGAAAGCCCTCGACTACTTGAACCAGGCACTGGCCGTGTGGAAATCCCGAAATGACCCCATAGACATTGCGGCAACAGTTCGTGAATTGGCACGCGCCGAACGCGGCCGTGGCCACCTCGAAACTGCATTAGCCCAAAGTGAAGCCGCGCTTAACATCATGGAATGGATACGGACGCGGGCAGGTGGCCAGGAACAGCGGGCTTCCTACCTGGCTATCGTACAGGATTGTTTTGAGCTCAAAATTGATGTGCTGACGCGGTTGCACCAGCGCGATCCATTCAAGAACTATGCAGCCGCTGCCCTGCAAACCAGCGAAAGTGCTCGCGCCCGATCGCTGCTTGAATCTCTGGTAGAGGCCGGTGTCGATATTCGCCGTGGTGTCGATCCCGATTTGCTAAAACGTGAGCGCACGATCGCCGAAGGGCTTAGCGCCAAAGCGTCTGAACAGGTACGTCTCGCCGGAATAAACTCTGCTGGAGAACTGCTGACCGGTATTACTCAGGAGATCCAGGAGCTGAGCGCAGAATACGAACGCGTGGAAGCGCAGATTCGCGTCGCCAGCCCTCGCTATGCCGAGCTAATACAGCCTCAACCACTCAGCCTGCGTCAAATTCGCGAACAGGTGATCGATGGTCAGACGCTGCTGCTGGAATATTATTTGGGTGAGGAACGCAGCTATCTTTGGGCGGTCACTTCTACCTCGATCGAAAGTTACGATCTGCCGAAGCGTGCGGTAATAGAAAAGGCCGCGCGGCAGGTTTATGAGTTGCTGACGGCGCGAAACCAGCGCGTAAAGTTCGAAAGTGTCGAAGAGCGTGGCGTTCGTATTTCGCAGGCAGACGCAAATTACCAGGATACCGCACGTGCGTTGAGCCATATTGTACTTGGACCGGTGGCGGAACAACTGGCAAATAAGCGCTTGCTGATTGTCAGCGATGGCGCGTTGCAGTACATACCCTTCAACGCATTGCCGGTGCCTCATGGTTCGTCTTTTGAACCGTTAACCGTTACGAACGAGATTGTCACTTTACCTTCTGCTTCGACCCTGGCCGTACTTAGACGAGAAGTGGGTAAACACAAGCCAGCCCCTAAAACGATAGCCGTGCTGGCGGACCCAGTATTCAATGGGACCGACCAACGCGTTAAGGACTCTGTCGCCAGAAGGACAGCGTTCCCGGCAAATCCGACCGCGCGATCTGCGACAAGTTCCAAAGCTGAGATGCAAAGATCAGCTAGCGAGTCCGGATGGGATGGCGAGGCGCAGAGTATGATGAGATTGCCTTTCACGAGACAAGAGGCCGTCGCAATCAGGGCTTTAGTACCATCGGCGGATCGCAAGGAGGAACTGGACTTTGCCGCCAGTCTTTCAAATGCCACCAGCGCCGATCTTTCACAATACCGCTTCGTACATTTTGCCACGCACGGCTTTTTGAACAGCCGGCACCCTGAGCTATCCGGCATAGTACTGTCCCTCGTAAACGAGAAAGGCCGCGAACAGGAAGGCTTTCTGCGAGCTCACGAGATCTATAACTTGACGATTCCGGCAGAACTGGTGGTGCTAAGCGGATGCCGGACAGGTTTGGGAAAGGAAATAAGAGGCGAAGGACTGATTGGATTGACACGCGCGTTCATGCACGCTGGGGCCGCGCGCGTTTTGGTGAGTTTGTGGGATGTCCACGACGAAGCGACCGCCGAACTGATGAAGCGTTTCTATGGCGGGCTGCTCGGTGGCGACAAACTCTCACCGGCGGCGGCACTTCGCGCTGCACAGGCGTCAATGGCTCACGACAAGCGCTGGTCAGCTCCCTACTTTTGGGCTGGTTTCACTCTGCAAGGCGAGCCCCGCTGATGATCACGATCAGCGCTTAGCGGCTCTGATGTCTTTCGTCAGATCTGTCACGATGCGCTCGGCAACGAACTGGGGTCGTCCAACATACCGCCAGGTTGAACCGCGTCGCGACGCCGGCCACACGACGTAACCATTTGCGTTGACAGCCCGCACGACTACGACCACACGCGAATCGCCGGCCCGCGCAGAGGCCGGCCGAACTGATATCTTCAGGGCCGCATCTGCTCGCTCAGCGTCAGAAAGCCGCAGGGAGAGCCCTCCCGCCAAACGCGCTTGCAGTTCCTTTGCAAGTCCCTCGCTTTGAGTTGCGTCGCCAACAGTTTGAATCAGGACCTGATGGATCTCAGTCAATGGCTTGCCCATTACGTCACGATTCCAAACTCCGCGAGTAGCGACTTCGCCGGATTCAGCATTCGCACTGTTAGGCAATAAGCTGCGCTCGACAAAAGATTCATCGCGCTCGCGTGGGCGCGGTTCACGTTGAGCCATTACCGGAGGCGCAATTTCATTTCTATCCGGACTCTTCTTTGGCCGGGGTTCAGATGGGCGCGGCTGCTCCTTGTCTCCTGGCTGGTCGGGCGCGGGGGCAACCGTGCGTACAGTTGGGGCCGGAGCAGGCGTAACCGTAACAACCCGATTTCGGTTCTGACGATTAGTCCAGACCCACCACGTTCCGGTAACTAACAGCGCCAGGACGGCAAGCGCCGAGGCAGGTTTCCACCAGCCTGAGAGAGCGGCCGCGGGCACCATTGAGCCCCACAACCGGCGCGCCGCCCGGGACGCGGCATGGGCGGGCGCAGTATCCTTAAAAGCTACGCCAACCCGTGCGCCAGTGGTTGCGCCGTTCGCATCGCGAAGTAGACCTACGGTGAATTCAATTCTTTGCCCGCCCTCGACGGTGATGGTGAAATTCTGCTTGTCCGCCCCATTGAAATTCAACAGATGAGTTGCCAGCAGCAACGCGCCTTGTTGATCCAAGCTGTAAGCCTCGATGAGCTCGGCATCCTCATCTACCAGGAACTGGACTGCCTGAGGGTGTCCAATGTGAATCTCTGCCCGTTGAATTCCGTCAACCAGCACCCGAAGGAAGCCGGCCGATACGGACTTTCGCCGCATGGCCTCCTGGACCAAAAGTTCATTGATAGAGCTCAGCTCATCCGGAGAGAGGTTCGGCGGCGTCCGTGAAGAGTCATGGTCGGCATCGTCAGCGGCGAGAAAGAAATGAGGCAATTCCAACCTATCGTCCGGCGATGCGAGGCGACTGGCCGCGGCCAAACGAGCAAAGCATTCCGGATGCAAAGCAGCGTGTATGCGATTCACTTCAACCTCGTGTTCCTCGTCCGGGTGGCGACCCTGGAAGTTAAGTTTATCGATCATGTCACTCAGGGGATCAAAGCGCTCCGGTACGGTGCAGGGGGTGGCCCAGGGCGTAAACCACGTCAGGCACTCACGCACCAGTGAGGCGTGGCGCAAGTTGTCTTCGCCCACTCGCCACCGTTGCTCGCCACGCGCTCCTTTCGCGACTTCGAGCAGCGCCCCAAATCGCTCTTTTAGTTCTTTCAGCAACAGTCCCTTTCGGGATCGATAGTAGTAGTCATCATGAACCCGGTCCGGGTCCTGAATGACCAGGTTGTACAGCTCCATCGTCTCTGGCGTCGTGTAGTTATAAAGCAGACGACTCAGGCCCAACGTTACATAGAACGAATTGCGCCGAGTGGTAATGCGTACCAGGTGTTTGATGAAGAAAACTACCAAGGTCACTCTGGCGAGCCGGGGTTGTTCCGCTATTGATCTGAGGGTCATGGGCGGCAGCCTCTCTGCGCCGCTCGTATTCTTCGGACTCGATATAAACCAGGCGCTGCAGGAGATGCGGCTCGCCCAGCGAAACCTTGCTCCGGGCTTTGCGCGCGTCCGCGCGTCCGGTCAAACGATAGTAGAGACGCTTGCCCTGGGCCGTGGCTGCCAGTTGCAGTTTGTTTAGCGCGCGCACCGCGATATCTACCGCGGTCTTTCGTTCGCGATGCAGGAAGTAGGCCAGCTGAAAGGCCCGGTTGGGTAACTCATCTGGAGAGATCGGAATCATCGTTTTTGATGGTGCGCGCGTCAAATACCGAAGCCAATTCCTAAAAAGCGATGGCGCGTAGTATCTGCGCCGCCGTCAAAGGCTGCAAGTGTTCGCCCTTGCTAACAATTCAATCATCCGCAAAACGGGCGCCTGCGACCGTGGCATTTTCGGAATTCCGGAAATGACACAGCGACTGCCTTGCGTTGCCTGTAAGGTGCGTACGATCTGAATCAAGATGGCTCACGGGCAAACAGCTGGCTGAGCCCTTCAAAAAGCAACCATAGCTCTTCAAAAGGAGAAAAGACGAAATGAACAAACTGAAATTCAGTTACTTGAAATTGATGGCGGTCGCCGCAGTTTTGGCGCTAACAATCGTCGGGTCCAGCGGCCTGCTGAGCATGACGACTAAGGCCCAGGATAAAGTAGATTTGCCGACTCGCGAGTTCGACTTGCGGCCAAAACTCAAAGACAAGAAGTTCGCCGATGGAAGGCGCGTAGAAATACACGTGTTCCCCGACGGCGACAAAATCGTGGCCGAAATTAAGAATGGCGAATTCTTAAAATGGTTCCTCGTCGCGACCGATGGGACGGAAGTTCAGGGAGAAGTGAAAAAGAAGCATGTGACTACCACAGTCGTTTGCACACTAACTACGGTCAGGGTCACGACGAGTGTTGTTAACGGACAGACAGTAAGAACGACCAGCACCAGCGTGATCCAAATTCCCTGTACCGGGAGTACTGCGGGTCAAGCGACACAATAACGCTGGAGTGACGACAACTTGGGGCTGACGCCCTTGAATTAACGAGTTCCAAGGTCTGTGGAGAAGACTGCCTTAGTAGAGCGTCGAAGGAGAAGGAAACTTCACTTCCAAACTCTCGGAAACCACGATGAAGTGGGTTTTCTCTTTGAAAAGACTCTTCAAGGTTAGAATCACGGCCAACCCGTCGGAGACGGCCACTGACGCCAGGGTCCCGCTTAAAGCCGACTACACGAGTGTTGCTGGAAGGACGCTCAACCGTAAATTATGAGGAGAAGCAAAATGAACAAGTCAGATTCAGTTATTTGAAATTGACAGTGGTTATTGCCGCTTTGGCGGTAAGTCTCATCGGGCTAAGCGGTCTGTTTAGTGTGCCGACCATGGCCCAGGACCAGGACAACGAGACCGTTAAACGCGAGGTCGACTTGCGGGAAAAACTCAAAGACAAGAAGTTCAACGACGGACGACGCGTAGAAATACATGCGCTCTCTACCGGCGAAAAAATCACGGCCGAAGTCAAGAATGGCAAATTCGTAAATATATTCCTGGTCGCAAGCGATGGGACGGAAGTTAAGGGTGTCGTGAGAAGCGACAAGACGAACACAACCGTACAGGTCTGTACCGCGACGACAACCACCACGACGAAGGAGAGGAAGGGATTACACATGGTAACTATAACCACGACTACCGTTGTTCAATACCCGTGCCCCGGGACTCCCGGGACGTGACCAGCGGGAATCCGGAGTGG
Organism: Pyrinomonadaceae bacterium; assembly: GCA_036403735.1. GTDB lineage: Bacteria > Acidobacteriota > Blastocatellia > Pyrinomonadales > Pyrinomonadaceae > UBA11740. The sequence continues at coordinate 1,274 of DASWQK010000674.1, read as the reverse complement.
CTTCTGATGCGCGCACGTAGCATCCGGAGCCGAGAATATATTCACGCGGCGGTGGGACTGTCGCGACCTGCTTTCCTACTACCTAGTCTTCGGTCGTAACGCCGGTCGCAGAACAAGCTGCCGTCCGTGGCATTTTCGGAATTCGGGAAATGCCGCGACGTCTCTATCCTGGTGATGTGCTGTAAGTTTCACTACCGATTGACAACAAGGGTCGTGAGGCGAGGTGCGGCTAGAGAAAGTATTCTTGAACCGTTCATGCCGCTGGCGCGCCGCTTCTATTAGAGTGGCATATTCAGCTTCGCCGCGAATATTTTCGATTAGAGGATCGCTAAGGAAATAGGGATAACAAAAGAAGCCTCTCTCTATGCTCGTCTTCAGTAGACACAGCGCCTTGGGTAAATGAAGCAGAAACTTTTGGAGGTTACTAATGAAGCAGAAAAATGAAAAGATTTCTCGTGTTCTGGCCCTGATGATGTTGCTCGCGCTTGCGAGTGGCCCGCAGTTCATTGTGCGCGCGCAGAAGATCTCTGAGGGCCGCAACATTAACGTCAACGAGGCGCTTGATCTCCGCGCCCTCGGAATCGACAACGAAGCGCGGCAGATCGTTTCGCTGGTTGGCGCCAACGCCAAGTTTTTCAAGCGGTCGTCCGAGCTGCAACAGAAGGACATTGTCTCACCACGTGACGCGAGTGACTTCAAGAACGAAGGAGATCTGAGGAAGACAGACGTGCTGACGATTAAGCGCGAGCTTGAGTCGCTGATTAACAAAATGAAGCAGGGAAACCATTGGAATGAAGCTTTCGACGCTCAATTCCTGGCCTCGCTGAAGAGCGACAACGTTCGCTCCTTACTGACCCAGTCCGGAGGCGCGCGCAAGTTGTTCCAGTCCGCTGTCGAAGAGACCAGTGCGCTGCGCGACGAAGTCGTTGACGAAGTCCGCCAGATAAACAGTAAGCAGACGGGCGCGTTGCGTAATCGAGGCAATCGATTATTTGCGGCTCACGCAAGGCCGCCGGTTGGGAAAGTGTGCACCATCCTCCTTGTTGCAATTTTGCTCGCCAGCTACAACGGAATTCACGGTACGGCCGACTGCCTGGTTCTGAAGCGCTACAACGAAAAAGGGTGCGTCCCGGGCCCGGCGGTGGCACCAGACTGCAACTGACACCGCAGTTAGCAGAGTCCTGCTTCGATCAGCCGAAGGTTTCGATCACGGTTCGCGCAACCCCGTTGACACTGGTCAGGCGAACGTCGCTGCCGGAAATACCACGAACACA
>DASWQK010000673.1:0-8988 GCA_036403735.1 Pyrinomonadaceae bacterium | reverse complement strand
AACCCGACCCATGAAACTTATTACTGCCGGACTTTGTGACCACGCTGATCTGTCCGCCGGTGCCGGTGCCGAATTCCGCCGGATAGTTGTTCGAATCGACGCGGAACTCCTGAACATTCTCGAGCGAAGACTGCAGCCGGAACGGCGTCGGTATCTCGCCATTCAAATTGCCCGGCGAAGTGTCGATGATCGCCGTGCCTTCGATCCCGTCATAGCGAATCTCATTCTGTTCGACGGCGCGCCCTGAGAAACGAATGTCGCCATAGGTACCCGAGCCGCTGTTCGTCGTACCAGGCGCCTGCAGGTAAAGCTGCGACAGTTGCCGCCCGTTAATCGGAAGTCCTTCGACTTCGCGCGGATTAACGTTCGCGCCCATGCTGGCCGTGCCCGTGTTCGCGAGCGTCTCTTCTCCGCTGACTACGTTCACCGTCGCGGAAACGCCAGTTGTAGTCATCGCCAGGTTCACTGTCAGTTCCTGGCCCACGTTCAGAGTCACGTTATCGATCTTCGCCGACAATCCGGTCATCTCAGCGATTATCCGATAACTCGACGCTTTCAAAGCCGCGACTGAAAACATCCCATCGTCGTTCGCCTTGACGCTGCGCTCTTCGCCGGTGCGCGTATTCGTTATCGTTATGTTTGCTCCGGGAACGATGGCGCCGTTCTGATCTTTGACGGTCCCGGCAATCTTGCCGGTGTCTGTCAGAGCGAACGCTGTGACCGCAATGAGAAAGGTCACGGCAACCACAAGTGGGGTGAGTAGAAATCGAGTCAGCGATTTTTCACGCAGCATTTTCATTCTCCTTATGACTTTGAGCGTCGATCGGTTTTGGCGTTACGCCTGGACCGCCCGAATAGACTGGTAGCTGGGAACATTGAAAGCGATTTCAAAACCAGATAGCGCGTGTAAGAAGAAAACCTACAGGAGAGCGATTACAGTGGAGTAAACTTGAAGTTAATTCGACATTAACTTTGGAGCGAATTGCGGGGATCCGGCTAATCCGCAGATTACACAGAAAGACATCGGCCACAAAAAGGCGCAAAAAGCACAAAATGAAAATCAAACCGAAGACCAGTGTTCAGTTAACACTTGATCGTGAGTTTCAGAGGTTTTCTTTTGAGCCTTTTGTGTTTTTTCGTGGCTAGTTCCTTTTCTGAATCTGCGTGATCTGTGGATAAATTCGTTATGACCAACAAAGAAACAATCCAGGCTTTTATCGATCGCATTAATTCACATGACGTTGATGGACTCGCCGAATTAATGACTGACGACCATCGGTTCATCGACGCGCACGGCAATGAAGTTGTGGGTAAAGAAAAGATGACTGCAGGATGGCGCGGTTACTTTGAATGGTTTCCGGTTTACTCGATCGAGGTGAACGAGATATTCGAGCAGGGCGACACCTTCGCGATGTTTGGTTTCGCCGGCGGCTCATTCAAAGGAAAGTCAGACGCAAGCTGGCGTCTGCCCGCGGCGTGGAAAGCGATCGTGAAGGACGGCCGCGTCGCACTCTGGCAAGTCTTTGCCGACACCAAGATTCCGTTTGAGAGTATGTCAGCACCGCCGGCGGTAGCGGGCAGGTGACCATTGAAGGATAACAAGAAAGGCTTAATCCATTCCCGGTAGGCTAGTTCGCTGGTAATTGTAGTTTCAGTTCGAACCGCGATTCACGGCACCTTGGCTGCGGGTGGTGGCTTAGGAACAAGAACGCTCTTCTGATTCAGCACGGCGCGGGCAATGGAAATAACTGCGGCGGCGCGCGGCGCCTCTCCTTGAAAGCCGCGCGCCAAATCGACGGCCCGATCGTAATCATCCTGCGCCAGCAAAGTAAAAATTCCTTTGATGTCGAAATCCGGTTCGGGCTTGTCACTCGCGGAAGAGAAACCCTTGGCTTGGAAGACAATGTTCAAATTGCCGTCTTCACCGGTGAATCCTTCGGCCGAGTTGGCGGCTTGCACCCCTTCGAAGACCGAATCCCAGGTGCGCGTCGGTTCGACTAATCGGAGCGCGTTAGCTATCGCCAATAGTGCTCGGGGCCGATCGGGATCCAATCCTTCAATGCGCCGCGCCTCCGGCACCGCGTCTTCCAATAACGATAACGATTTGTCCCGATCAGTCTTCACCATCAGTTTGGCCAACTGAGTGAAGAGCCAGACTCGTTGAATATGAGTTAGCTCTCCTTTTTGGAGCAGCTCCAACGCCAGCGCGATCTTCTTCCCACGGATCGAGTGAGTCGCCAAAGTTACATCGATGTAAGCCGCGGCCTGCTTTCGAAATTCGCTGTCCTCAATCTTGCTGACAAAATCGCGCGCGCGCGGGTCATCCTTTCTCGCGGCCTCCTGAGCTAAATCAAAATAGAGCCGATCACGCTCATCGGAAGTGCGAGCATGCTCGATCTTGTCCAGCATGGCTTGTTCACGATTTGCGCTCTCAGTCTCTGAAGGACTGTTTTCCTTCGGATTAGGATCTCGCCGTCGGACGCTGTCGCGCACCATGGCCCCAAGCGCTTCAAACCGAACTCGCATTGCTTCCGTCAGTTCGCGCGGTGCGTATTGCTCAAACCAGGGACTCAGGCGTTTTATTACGAGATACTGGTCTTCAATCCCTGCCGTTTGTAGTTCCGGCGACGGTTGCGGCTCGGTTCGCAGTAAGACAGTTGCAGCCGTTTGAAAAAAACGCGAGCGCAATGTGGGCGGGACATTTGCCGGTGGCGGGCCGGAACCCATCATCGAATATGACATCCCGCCGCCATGGAATCTGACGTATACGTGAGGCGTGAAGAGGTATGACGAGAGCAACGAAACCGTGTTCGCGTCAGAGAGCACATTACGCGCGGCCGTGTCCAGCATAACTGCATACCGCTCGTCGGCAGCGACGGTATTTTTTTCTCGCAGCGATGAAAGAAAGTCCACGGTGAACGCGTTAATAGTGGCCAGCTCGGCGCCCGCAAATTGCAACGCGCGGTCTGGATCACCGTTTACCAGAAGCTCACGCGCGAGGGTCAATCTCTGGTTTTCGCCATTCACGCCCTGTTGCTCTGCCTTCAGACTCTGGAGAAACTCTTCGCCCAGATCGCGATCGCGCCGGGCGGCGAGCCGCAACAGTTCGCCGCGCACGTTCGGATAATCAGGTATCGCATAACCACCACCCGTCCTGGCCCTTTGTCGCTGGATATCTTCCTGACGCTTTTGGGCAATCTCCTGGTCTGCGTTGCCCGCAGCCTCCCAGGCTTTGCGGAAGAGTTCGCGCGCGCGTTCAACGTCGGTGTCCCAGAGCAAATCGGCGATTTGCGCGAGAGTGCGCGCTCGCAAAGTTTGATCGCGAAAACTGCGCGCGTCGCTAGCCAACGAAATCAATAGCGAACGCGCCTGCTCACGACGTTCTTTTGCAATGCGGTCGGCCTCTGCCTTGGCGGCTTTGTCAGTGCTGCCCGCATTGCCGAGAGAAGGTGTCGGCTTCGCTGTGGGCGACTGAGCAGAAGCAGGATGTGCCAGGAAGATTAGGCTCACGCCAAAAACGATAGAGAGACAGGAGCGTTTCATCGTTACTCCAAATTATGTTTGAAGCAGGCATCGCCTGCGGAGCTGCTGAACGTAAAGGTTGACGATGCGCGGCTGAAAAGCAAGTACGAAGTAGGAAGGATGGGGGCGGAAAGTGTTTTCATCCTCATAATTCACGCTTGCTGTTCCTGCTCCGTTCCAAAGATTTGTCGGCGCGTGATGATGTTAATAACGCGGACTCAGCACACCGTCAACGTGGATGTTCAACTCAACGAGCCGCTGAGCGGCGACAGATAGTAGCCCCGGGCGTAACCCGTGGATCACGTCCCCAAAAGAATCCCGAGCGTAGAGACGATTGAATCGCACTGATTTCAGGCGTCGCTACGCGACGCGAATACTTCGGCTAAGCTTTCCAGGCCTTGAATGCCGCCGCTTCGCGGCTGGTTGAGCAGTTCACTTCGCTTGCCACTCAGGTTTGCGTTCTTTGCTCGCTTGCGACAAAGCCTGACGCACGCCTTCGGCGTCGAAATCCGTGGCGTAAACCGGCGTGCCGGGTTGTTGCCGCCACGATTCGTCCAGCCCGCCAGCGTCGACAGCGTCGAACCCAATTTCATCGACAAGCTTTAAGACGATCGCCTTCGCTCGCTCATCATCACCCGCTACCGGAAGCGCGATACGTCCGGGAGTCCCGGCGGGTTGGCCCTTCTTGAGCAGATGCTCGGCGTAAATGTTATTGAAGGCCTTTACGACCGGCCGGCCCAACTGTTGTGAAACCCAAACGCTTTCGAGTGTACCTTCCTCAATCCCGGCAATGCGGCCATCCCGCTGCTGCGGATAATAGTTGCCAGTATCGACGACGACCACGTTGTCAGGGACCCCGGCGAAAAGATCGCCCGGCAACTCCGGAATGTTCCGTTCAGGAATAGTGACGATGACGACCTCGCCACTGCGCGCCGCCTCATTCACGGTCACGGGTGTTGCGCCAGTTTCCTGCGCCAGGGCGGCGAGAGTCTCGGGACCTCTCGAGTTAGCTACGAATACCTGATGGCCAAGTGCGCTGAAGCGCCGCGTGAGCGAGCCGCCGATGTGGCCCGCGCCAATGATGCCAATTTTCATTTGTGCTCCTTTTCAGACGATGCCTAATTCTCTGCGATTGATGGCGGATCGCGCAATGATGGAGAACCATGCCGCAGAGCGAAATAGTCTTCGCAGACATCCAAAGATTGACTCTGAAGCGTATACTTACTGCATCTAACTTTTGTTCAGTCGATGTGGACGATTATATTTTCGGAGGTATTTACATGTCCCGTGCTTTATTAGCGATGACCCTCAGCGGTCTTTTTATTACGATGCCGGCTTGCAGTACTGCCACGGCTACCGCCGGCCGCGCTTTGCCGAACCCGTCAGTTGACGCGCCGCTCGCCACCACTAAAGGCGAGCAAACCGCCGTCATCGCGGGCGGCTGCTTCTGGGGCATCCAAGCCGTGTTCGAACATGTAAAAGGAGTAATCAGCGTTAGCGCGGGCTATTCAGGAGGCGCGGCCGACACCGCTCACTACGAGATGGTGAGCGAAGGCAATACCGGGCACGCTGAGTCGGTCCGGATCAAATATGATCCGTCGCGCATTTCTTACGGCCAGTTGCTCAAGGTGTATTTTGCCGTCGCGCACGATCCGACCGAGTTGAATCGGCAGGGGCCAGACACCGGTTCCCAATATCGCTCAGCCATCTTTTATGGCAACGCAGAGCAGAAGAGTATTGCCGACGCTTATATCGCTCAACTCAACAAGGCTGGCGTTTTTCCGCGGGCCATTGTTACTCAGGTGGTTGGCCTCAAGGCTTTCTATGAAGCCGAAGCCTATCATCAGGACTATGCTGAACATCATCCGGATGAGCCGTACATCGCGATCAACGATCTACCGAAGGTGGCCGAACTTCGTAAGCAACTCCCCGAACTGTACGTGGAGCGCTAGCTTTTCGGGGCACTAGCCCGACTGTAAGGGTAACTATATAGCGGATTCACCAACGCCGAAGGCGTTTGCAAATTCCAGCCCAGGGCAACGCCCTGGGTAAAGAGCCCTGTTAAGTAAGTCGAACTCTGAAAGAGTTCGCTAGCGCTCATGGTCTTTGTAAAAGATCTTTACTTGACGGGGCTGTTACGTTGTCCTCTATGTCTCAATCGCTGTCGTCCCTGTGGATCCACCTCATATTTTCTACCAAGGATCGCTTTCCATTTCTCAAAGAGCCGGACCTTAAGAATGACATGCATCGTTACCTTGCCTCCGTCTTGAGATCACATGATTGCGAGACGCTCATTGTTGGGGGCACCAGTGACCATGTGCACGCGCTGTTTGATCTTTCGCGAAAGTATGCAGTTGCGACAATCGTAAAAGAGATCAAACGGACTTCTTCTGCTTGGATAAAAGAGGTTTCACCATTGTGTAAGAGATTTCACTGGCAAAATGGTTATGGCGCATTTTCGGTGAGTCAATCGCATCTCGATCGTGTCTGCCGATATATCGAACAACAGGAGCATCATCATCGGCGCGTTACATTCCAGGATGAATATCGAAGTTTTCTGAAAAAGTACGGAATTGAATACAACGAGGAGTATGTCTGGAACTGACGTTTGCGAACTCTTTCAGAGTTCGTCGACGATTGTCGCATGCTTACCCAGGGCGCTGCCCTGGGCTGCAATTTGTGAACGCCTTCGGCGTTGGTGAGTAAACTAAATAGATACCACCGTAAGGGCTCCGAATGCGCGACTTGGTGAGCCCTCCCTTACGGTCGGGCTAATGCCCGGTTTCGGAGCGCTAGTGCCGGGCCGCGAAATCGATGAAGCCGCGTTGTGGATCAGCGTCGAGTAACTTCACACTTATCTTCTCGCCCACGCGAAGGCCCTGCTCTCCTCGCATTATTCGTCCATCAACCGGAGGCTTAAGCAGACGCGCATAGGTTCCTTTGGATGAAGCGCCGGTGACGATGGCGTCGAACACTTCACCGATCCGATTTCGCATTAAGACCGCGGCGCCGACTTTGCGCATCTTTCGCTCGACCTTACGCGCTGCGTCTTCACGCTCAGTGCAGTGCGCGGCAATAGCGGCCAGTTCTGCTTCGGTGTAGGGTCCCGTGCCTTTTCTCAGCACGGCTTTTACCAAACGCTGACTCACCAGGTCTGCGTAGCGACGATTGGGTGCGGTCGAATGCGTATAGTCGTGGACCGCAAGACCGAAGTGGATGCTTTGTTCTCCGGAAGTTCCCGGCTTCTGCACGGTGTATTCGCCCGGACCCAGTAGCTTTATGATTGAGAGCGAAAGATCCGGAAAATGCTGCGGGTCGGCCGTCTTGCGGCGCGCCAGAAAATCCGCCAGCGCATGCGAGTCCGGTTGGGCCGGCAGCTGTTCACGCAACTCATGCGCGATCTCGACTATCCGGTCCCAATGTTCCGGAGTTCGCACCACGCGACGCAGTGAGAGCGCGCCTTGCGCAGTCAGAAACTGGGCCATCGCCACATTGGCGGCGATCATGAAATTCTCAATGAGATCACGCGCGCCGTTTCGTTCAACCACGGAAAGTTCGGTGACCTGGCCAAGGTTGTTGATGACCGGCGAGGCTTCGATTGTCTCTAGTTCGAGCGCACCGTGTTCTTTCCGTAACTCGCGTAGATGTTCGGCAGCTTCGAACTGAAGACGAATCTGAGCATCCATCTTAGGCACGCTCGCAATTTCCGTTGGCATGGGTCCCGTGTTATCAAGCCAGGCGCCGACAGCCTCATACGAAAGCTTCGCGTAGTTGTGCAGCAGCGCCGGATAGACGTCGGTCGACTTCACTGTACCGTCGGGACCAATGATCACTTCAGTAACAATTGAGGATCGATCGGCGCCGCCTACCAGCGAAGTCATATCCGTCGATAACTGCTCCGGCAGCATCGGAAAAGTTCTAACTCCGGTGTAGACGGACGTGGCGTTCTCAGCCGCGTGAGAGTCAATCGCCGAACCCTTCTGTACCAGTGCATCAACATCTGCGATGCCCACCCGCACGCAGATGTCACCATTAGGCAGGCGTTCAGCGTACTCAACCTGATCGAGATCCCTGGACTTGCGATCGTCTATTGACGACCAGAGCAACGAGCGCAAATCCCGAGTCGCGGAATCCGCGACCGCCTTCGGCGGTTTCGACTCGAGCGACTGCAACTCATCTAAAACCGAATGCGGCACGTCAGGCACAAAGCCGGCATCAATCATGGCTTGATGCGCTATCGCAGACAGATTGATTGATTCCATATGTGATTGATTCTTCATCAGCGTGGAATTGTTTAGCGGCGCGAATTCATCCAAGTTAGTTGCCAAACACGCTCCCGCCGCTCGCGTCAAAACGATTTGTTATGCCCGTTTACGATTGTCGGATATCTCTTCGAAAAGTGACAACGTAGTATTGGCGCGTCGTCGATTGGCCGCCAAATAGTCCCGCCAGGCAGCCAGGCGGCGTATAGATTCCAATTGTATCGACACGGATAAATTCCCAGTCAAGGGCCGCCTGTTGATTGACAATGCGTTCCATGTAAACAGCGGCTTCATTGCCAACCGCCTGTTTCACGACAATGCTCGGTGGAATTTGAACCATTCGGTATTCGTAACGTCCGAGATACGTCGGCTCAGTAGGTTCAAGTTGTCGCTGCGCATCTTCGAGCGCGACACCATACGGTGTGCCGGCGCCGCAGCGCGTACATTCGGTGGCAATTGCTGCCAGCGTTTCACCACAAAATTTACAGGTGATAGTTTCCGTTGTCATTGATCCAAGCGAGATGGTTGAGAGTTAAGGGCATCGAACTATGTATTATGCGGAAGCGTTCCGCATAAGCCTCTTATAGCGCGTCTTATATGGAATGCCAAACGAATCTATCCGTTCAGGTGTCCATCGGACTTGGGACGCCGCGTCCGCCCCGGTTCAGCACATAGGGGCTTTGCCTCAAAAGTCAGATCTAGCTCGAGACAGGACTGTTTTTGGTTCGTGTTGGTTAGTGTGACTTCGTGGATCGTCCTTAGTTTTCTGGACAAAAGGAGCGATCCACGAAGTCACACGAACTAAACACGAAAACGGGCTAAAGCTCTGTGAATTATTCCGCGCCTGCCGTACTAAGCCCTCACCCCGGCCCTCTCCCAAGGGTAATAATACACTTGACGCATCATCCAGATTTCAGTCCGCGGAGCGGACGTCAGCATAAAGCCTGGGGCGTGAGCCCCAGGTCACGTGCCAAAAGGCCAGTGAACCCGCGAAGCGGGTGATAGCCGTAGCTCTTAACATTCGTCGAAATGATTCGGCTGCCGCCCGCTTCGCGGGCTTTGATCGCCTGTCCTAACGCGATCCTGGGGCTTACGTCTCAAGTGCCATGACATCGTTTACACCGAGAAGTGCCATGAGATCGTTTACACATGGTTTGTTGGACCAAATCGCGAAATTCATCGCAGCTTGTAATCGTGCTCTTCA
>DASWQK010000672.1:0-5495 GCA_036403735.1 Pyrinomonadaceae bacterium | reverse complement strand
AAAATAATCCGAGCGCTTTTTCTCGATAGCAGCCTCAGCCGCAGGTCCATAGTCCGCTTCAGTCCGAACTTCGACGGCAAAATCTGGTGCACCTTCAAAGAACTTCATACCTGTCCACGTACCTGAGTAAAAAGCAGCATCAGGACTAAATGATTTGCGATTTGAAAGATTGACGATGAACGCGGCGTTGCTACTTACGGCGTGACCGTTCCTTTTCCAACGTGAGTATTCGTTCAAGCTCGAAACTATCTCAGCGGCTGCGTAACTCGGAGCGGCTCCACTCGGAGACATAAGCACAATTTCTCCATTAACGATCTCTGCCTTCTGTTCATGCGGCAGAGCGTAAAGATCTTCGATTGTGGCTTCTAAATTCGCTACCATTGATCAGCCTCGCGCAAAATTGTAACACATGACAATCGAAGGGATTAGCAGAATATTGAGCAATCCATTCCTCGATCAATTCCGAGGGCTCAAGCCCGTTCACCCCGCCCGCCGATCCCCAGCGCCCGCATCCGCCGATACAGATGACTGCGATCGATGCCCATCAATTCAGCCGCGCGTGCGACGTTGCCATCGGCTTCGTCCAGCTTTCGCTGAATGAACTCACGATGATAAGCATCGCTCGCCTCCTTGAAAGATGGAAAACGATAAGACGACGCCGGAGGTTCAGTGTCGCCAAAGGCGGGCAGGTCCTTCACCGCCACGCGATGATTTTGATGCATGATCACAACCCGTTCGATCGTGTTTCGCAACTCGCGGACATTCCCCGGCCACGAATATCGCTGCATGATTTCGATCGCGTCAGAGTCAAACTGCTTTGGCTTCTTTCCGTACGCCGTGGCAAATCGCTGGTTGAAATGATCGATTAACAGCGGCACGTCTTCGACACGCTCGCGCAGCGGAGGCACCTCAAACGGAATCACATTCAGACGAAAGAAAAGATCGCTGCGGAACGTGCCCTTCTCGATCTCTTCATCAAGCCGCTTGTTCGTCGCCGCGATCACCCGCACGTCGACATTGATTGGGGTATTGCTGCCCACCGGTTCGAACCTTTGTTCTTCCAGCACGCGCAAGACTTTCGCCTGCACGTTGGCGCTCATGTCGGACACTTCATCGAGGAAAAGTGTCGCGCCGTCGGCGAGCTCGAACTTACCTTTCTTGGCTGCGGTAGCGCCGGTGAAGGCTCCCTTCACGTGACCGAATAATTCGGACTCGATCAGCTCTTCCGGAATGGCCGCGGAATTTATTTCAATAAAAGGCGCAGCCGCCCGGCGTGATTGCGCATGAATCGCGCGGGCGACTAATTCTTTGCCGGCGCCTGACTCGCCGGAAATCAACACGCGGCCATCTGTCGGCGCCACCACGGCGATCTGCTTTCGCAACGCGCGCATGACCACCGACGCGCCGACCATCGCGTATTCCTCGCTTAACTCGGCAGACATTTCGGCGTTGGAGCGCTCGAGCTGTCGCTGCCGCAAAGCATTGCGAACGGTCAGCACCGTCTTCTCGATCGACAAAGGCTTCTCGATGAAATCGAACGCACCCAGTTTTGTCGCTCGCACTGCGGTTTCAACGTTGCCATGACCCGAGATGATCACGACGGCCGCATCGAAATTCGATTCGCGCATCTGCTTCAGAGTTTCGAGGCCGTTGATTCCCGGCAGCCACACGTCAAGCAGCACGCAACCAAAGGCCCGCTGGGCGAGGGCCTTTAAGCACGCTTCACCGGATTCAACCGACTCAGCGATGAAGCCTTCGTCGCGCAGGACGGCGCTCAGCGTTTCGCGAATGCCGCGTTCATCGTCGACGATAAGAATTGATTCAGACATTACTCAACCGGGCTGTGCTTTGTACTTCGTGCTTTGTACTTCGAGATTTGTTAGCTCCATGAAACTACACATCAAAGTACAAAGCTCAAAGTACTAAGCACTGCTTACAGGTAGTTCAATCACAAGTCTTGCACCACGCGGCACATTGGCCTCTGCGTAAACTCTCCCGCCATGCTCAGTGATGATTCGAGAGACTATGGCGAGCCCCAAACCCGTGCCGCGGCCGCGCGTGGAAAAATAGGGTTGGAACAGACGTTTGAAATCCCCGGCCACAATTCCCTCGCCCGTGTCCTCTACAGTTGCCAGGACCAGGTCCCGCGTCGCGTCGTGTCTGGTGGCGATTACGAGCCGGTGCTCGCCCTCAATCTCTGTCATCGCCTCGACCGCGTTGTCGATCAGGTTCACGAAGACGCGCTTCATCTGTTCCAGGTCAAGCAGGGCCAAAGGTATCTGCGGATCGATCTGCAATTGCAACTCAACTCCGTTCAGCCGCTCTTCGTAAAGCGCCGCGGTCTGTTGGATGACATCGTTCAAATCACCAGCTTCCAAACGCGGCGGAGGCATCCGGGCAAATCGCGCGAACTCATCGACCAGGGCTTTGAGGCCGGCAACTTCGCGGGTGATCGAGGTGGTGCATTCTTCAACCACGCGAGCGAGTTCTTCGCGACGCTCAGCCGTCAGGGCGAAACCGTTTTCCCCGCTCCCGTTCGGCGAGGCCGACGTCGGCATAGTCGAGTTCGGCGCGGGATCGACCCCGTCGTTACCGCTCCGGGTACTGACTCCGTTGCCGGAGGTCAACGCTCTGCCACCGTTGACTTGTAAACCAAAGTTGCGCGCGATCCTTTCCGCAGACAATTGAATCGGAGTCAGGGGGTTCTTAATTTCGTGGGCCACACGTCGCGCGACTTCGCTCCAGGCCGCCGCCCGTTGGGCCGTCAATAGTTCAGACAAGTCTTCGATCACCAGCACAACTCCGCGGCCGTCGCTTGAGGTTCCGCGCAAGGCAGTCGCCGTTAAAGCCACGGGGATTGGACTTCCGGACACTCCGCGAGTCAATTGATTCTGTTCAGCCGCGCGCCCCGCGCGGCGCGCGCGTTTCAACAAACGTTCAAGCACGATTCGATCTTCGCCGCTCAGGACGCTCAGCAGCGTGGCCCAGGCAGGCGGGCGATCGCTCAACTTCAAGATCGAGATCGCCGCAGTGTTGATGGTGGTGACGCAATCCGTTCGATCGAGCGACACCACTCCGGTCGCCAACGATTCCAAAACTGTCTCGATGTAATTGCGCCGCTCTTCCAGCGCCAAATTCTTTTCTTTCAAGGTTTCGGCGCCGGCCTCGAGCTGCTTGCGGTTCGTATCAAGTTCGGCGGTCATTTGATTGAACGATTCGGCGAGCAACGCCAGCTCGTCATCCGCGATCGTTTCGACTCGATGAGCAAGATTTCCCCGCGCCACTTCTTTCGAAGCGCCGACCAGCGAGCGAATCGGGGCGGCGAAGCCTCGCGACAAATGAATCGCCACCCACGTCGACGCAAACAACAGCAGCAGAGTCATCAATCCAAGCGTGGAGACTCCGAGCAGGCGAACCTTTCGCTGCCGCTCAAGCAAGTGCTGATACTCGCGTTGCGAACCGGCAATCGTATCGTTGACGTCCGTGTCACTCAGGCGTTGGGGCACCAGAATCAGACGTATTCCCGGAGCTAACGGCGCCGTCGTCAGATCGAAACCTTTTCCGTCCGATAGCGGCGTGTCCGACGAGATCTGGTCCAACTGTCTCCCGCGCGCCAGGATGCTCTGCAGTTCCTGCTTCTGGGACCCCGGAATCGCGGCTTCGCTGTGCCCCAGGATTTGTCCGCTGTCTGAGATGATTTCGATCGCCGATAATTTCCCGGTCGCGGCCAGTTGGTCCAGCGCTGACTGCCACTCAGCCTGCGGCCGAGTTCTGATTGTCGTCGCCAGCAGGGTCGCGGTTTCGCGCAACTTCTCGTTTTGGAATGTCAGGTTCTCGCGTTGCTGCTCGCGCACGCGCTCCACAACATTTTCCGGTAAGCGGCCCATCCACTTTTCGATCGATCGATTGAGAAAGAGATAAGAGAAAGCGGCCATCGCGGTGATCGGCAATAAACTCAGGCCGATGAAATACACGAGCAGCCGGGTTTGAATTTTCGAACCGGGCTGACGCTCGCGGCGCTCGCGGCGCAGTCGCAACAAGCTACGCAAGAGGATGAAGCTGAAGACCATGAACGCCGCAAAGTTAAGCGACGAAAGCGCATACAGCAGCAGCGTGTCCGAACCCGTTTCAGACGGCATCAGTGGTCCAAGATTGAAGAGTTGCTGCGCGGCGATGATGGCGAGCAAGAGGGCCACGATTCCGGCCAGCAGCCACGCGCCGGTACGACGGGTTCGCAGCTTACGTTGCGGGTCTGAATGGTTGGCGTTCGTGCTCACAGAAGATGGTCGCGGTAGTGCGAATGATTGTGGCAAAGTTTAGCACAGGCCTGGTTGGACACTGGCACCGAACCGCTTCCGCAAGGAAGCGAGCTCCATTCTCCCTCTCCCTCTGGGAGAGGGTCGGGGTGAGGGCTTACGGCGGCTCTAAACCTTCACCCTTAATCCCTCTCCAAAGTGAGAGGGAAAGCTAACTGCAAGTGCTAGAATGCGCGCACGAATGGAAGCGCATAACTTCTTCATCGATCGTGAAGGCCACTTACGAAGCGGCTGGCGTCTCGCGATCTTTCTGGTCGCATTTCTTATTTGCCTTCAGGTTACCCAGTTCTTGTTGTTGGTCGCGCTGTCCACCGCGCTACATCGTTCGACCATCGAAATCGGCCAGACTTTGTGGGGCATTATCGCCGGTCACGGCTCTATTCTGATTTCCGCGCTGCTAGTCGGCTGGGCCTGCCAGGCGTTACTTGAAGAGCTGCCATTCGCCGCCCTGGGCTGCTCAGTGCATCGAGGCTGGTTCCGCAACCTGCTGATCGGCTCCGCGCTTGGCGCCGCCTCGCTTTTTTTCGCGGCGCTGCTCACGACGATAACGCGGGGCACTCGTTTCAGTTTCGATCCCGCGGGCTTCAAGTTGATTGGCGAAACTTTGTTCGTTTCCATTCTGGTTTTTTTGTTTGCTGCCGCAGCCGAAGAAATGCTTTTTCGCGGCTACGTGTTGCAGACACTAACGCGCGCAAATATCGCCTGGCTCGGCGTCTTGCTTACCTCGGTTCCATTCGCGGCCGCGCATTTGAAAAATCCGAATGTAGTCGCAGGATTCACGTTCGTTAACACCGCGCTGGCGGGAGTGTGGCTCGCGGTCGCTTATCTACGAACGCGAAGTTTGTGGTTGCCTTTCGGCCTGCACTGGTCCTGGAACTGGGCCCAGGCTTCTTTGCTTGGTTTGCCCGTCAGCGGGATTCAGCGCCTCGCTCCTGCTCCTTTATTAAAGGCGATGAACGCCGGACCTGATTGGCTGACCGGCGGCGCTTACGGCCTCGAAGGCGGCGCCGCCTGTACCATCGCGTTACTCGTCTCTACTGTGATCATTTGGCGCGCGAAACTATTCGTTCGCGCTGAAGTACCACGGAACGACACCGTTTAGCGGCGGGCTACCGCCCGCCGAGCTCGGGCAGTAGTAGCGCGACTCAAAACCTGCTCCCAGCGCTGTTAAAACTCTCT
>DASWQK010000671.1:0-3115 GCA_036403735.1 Pyrinomonadaceae bacterium | reverse complement strand
GCAGAGGCAATCTCTCTGGAACTGACGCCGGTGCTCGACTTGATGCAGCACTTCGCGCGCCAGACTGCAAAGCTCCTGGGCCCGCGCAGAATCAGCGTCGGCCAGTATTGGACGATGGGGCGCACGTCCTACGAGATTTACAAACCTATCGGAGTGACCGGAATTATTTCGCCGTGGAACTTTCCCCTGGCCACGCCGCTCGGCGAAGTTGTCATGGCTTTGATGGCCGGTAACACGGCCGTGCTGAAGCCGAGTGAGCTCACGCCGCTGACCGGTTTGAAGATCAAAGAAATATTGACGCGTGCCGGTTTGCCCGAGAGAGTTTTGGAAGTTGTTACCGGCGATGGCTCGACCGGCGCGGCCCTGGTTGGCGCAGGAGTCGACAAGATCATGTTTACCGGCAGCGTGGCCACGGGCCGTCGAGTCGCGGAAGCAGCGGCAAAGTATCTGATTCCCGTGGTGCTGGAACTGGGCGGCAAAGATCCCATGGTAGTTTTGGACGACGCGCACATCAGCAATGCGGCGCGCGGCGCGGTGTGGGGCGCGTTCGCGAATTGCGGCCAATCATGTTCGTCAGTCGAGCGCTGCTATGTGCACGAAAGCATCGCCGAGCAATTCATCGCTGAAGTGGTGAAGGAAACCAGGCGATTGCATCAAGCCGCGGGCACTGAGAAGAACACTGACATCGGATCGATGTCGAGCGAGCGACAATTACGTATTGTCGAACGACACGTCAATCAGGCAATCGATCATGGCGCGGTCGCCTTAACCGGCGGCGAGCGTCTGCGAGACATGGCTGGGCCCTTTTTTCCGCCGACCGTCATGACCGGCGTCAATCACGAAATGGATGTGATGCGCGAAGAAACTTTTGGCCCGGTGCTTCCGATCATGACCTTCAAGAATGATCGCGAAGCTGTGCGCCTCGCGAATGATAGCCAGTTCGGTTTGACGGCGAGCGTCTGGACCAGGAACATCGCGCGCGGACAAGAGCTGGCGCGACAGATCGACGCGGGCACGGTGATGGTTAACGAAGTGCTGTACACGCACGGGATTGCGCAGACGCCCTGGGGCGGCATGAAACAGAGCGGCCTGGGACGCACCCACGGCCGTGCCGGTTTGCTCGAGCTGGTGCGCTCTCAACATATCCATGTGAATCGCGTTTCCTTCCTTCCCGACCTCTGGTGGTTCAATTACACCGAAGACGCCGGCCAGCTTTTCCGCGGGTTTGCGCGCCGATTTGCTTCCGGATCAATTCTCCAAAGCATCCCGCTGCTGCCCGGAATGATTCGCCGCTGGCGGGCGCCTCGCAATTAAATATCAGGTAGATTGCAAGCCTTAGCAGACGTGAGATTTTTCTTGCGTTTACGAACGGCTGGGCATATTATCCCGTCGCCAAAGCAGGATCCCTTCCCGACGTTCCGCTTGCTCCGACCGTTTTAGTTGATAAACAACAGAATCTGGAGGCAAATTAAATGAAGATGCGCACGAGATCGATCGTTATGCTTGCAGCGATTCTACTACTCGCATCGATAGTAGTACTTCCGCGGGTGATTGAAGCGGGACGATCCAAAGCTTCGCCGGGCGAAAAAGCAGTGACGGTAACGCCTTTGGTTACCAACCGCTCCGGTCAGGATAAGAAAGACACGGTTACGGTCGGCGCTTCGATTCACAACGATACTTCGCCACCGCTTCGCGATATGAAGCAGGAAAAGGTGAACAAGAAAGCCGAGAGAGAGGCGAACGAAAACCCGAAGGTTCCGGCCACGCTCAAACATAGAGACAGTCCCGATGCTGCTACCCAGCAGACTAGTCCCTTCATGAGCATGTTCGCTCCCAACATGCCGAGCCCTCTGCTCAATTTTGACGGCGTCCCATTCCCCGGTGTCGGTTGCAACTGCGCGCCGCCCGATACTGATGGCGAGGTGGGCGCGACCCAATTCGTACAGATTGTTAACGAAGGTTACCAGGTCTTTGACAAAACAACCGGCGCATCGCAGTTAGGCCCAGCCGGCATCACCACGTTGTGGGGTGGTTTTGGCGGAGTCTGTCAGAACAATGGAAATGGAGATCCGGTGGTGCTCTATGATCAACTGGCTAACCGCTGGGTCATTAGTCAATTCGCCGGCGTCAGTGTGCCGACAGACGAGTGCATAGCAGTGTCGACGACCAGCGACGCAACCGGCAGTTACAATCGCTATGACTTTCATCTCGGCGCAAACTTCTTCGATTATCCTCATGTCAGTGTGTGGCCCGATGCCTACTACATGAGCATGAACGTATTCAATTCGGCGGGCACGGCATTCCTTGGCCCGCAGCCTTTCGCTTTCGATCGGGCGAAGATGCTGGCCGGACTTCCGGCAACTTTCATCACCACCGGAGTGACCGGAGGATCCAATGAAGATGTCTATCTTCCGAGCGATCTCGACGGTTCAATTCTTCCGCCGGTTGGCGCTCCGGCATCATTCGTAGAATTCCCGAGTGCTGGTGCTTATCGCGTGTTTCATTTCCACGTCGACTTTGCTACACCGGCCAACTCGACCTTCACGCTTTTCTCGAGTCCGCCGGCGGCCGGTTTTTCCTTACTCTGCGCGACGACCCGGAGTTGCGTACCGCAGTCAGGGACGACGAATAAGGTGGATGGCATTGGCGACCGCTTGATGTTCCGGCTGGCCTATCGCAATTTTGGTGATCATGAAGCACTCGTGGGGAACTACACCGTAAATTCCGCTGGGGTCGCCGGAGTCCGCTGGTTCGAGTTGCGCAATGTGACCGCCGGACCAGTGACCGTCTTCCAGGAGAGCACTTATCAACCAGACGCGACCTGGCGCTGGATGGGAAGCGCGGCCATGGATCAACAGGGAAATCTGGCGATTGGATATAGTGCGTCGAGCTCATCGATTCATCCGCAGATCCGCTATTCCGGACGGCTCTTCAACGATCCACTCAACACGTTGACTCAAGCTGAAAGTACAATTTTCGCCGGCGCGGGCAGTCAGACCGGGACCCTGACTCGTTGGGGAGACTACAGCGCCATGAGCATAGACCCGGTTGATGACTGTACCTTCTGGTACACCCAGGAATACATACCGGCAAACGGCAGCTTCAATTGGCGGAC
>DASWQK010000670.1:0-9470 GCA_036403735.1 Pyrinomonadaceae bacterium | reverse complement strand
ACATACCGGAGGCCGGCCGTCAAATCACCCAGGAAAACTCCCTTCTCTTTCACTGAACGCGCGGGCACGCCGTCCCGTGCATTTGGACGATTAAATTTCACCATCAACATCGCGGCAACCACGAAGACGAACGAAATTCCGTTGGCGATGAAGCAGCCGGCCAACCCAATAGTTTGAAGGCCACTCCGGCGCAGACTGGCCCCAGCGCGCGCGCGAGCTGAAACTGAGTCGAGTTCAAGGCTATCGCATTCGCGAGATCCTCGCGCCCGACCAAATCAAAAACGAGCGCCATATACGATGGCCCGGCGAGTGACATGCAACAGCCGGTCACAAATGACAGACACAGAATCATCCAAACAGACACGACGTGGGTCAGCACGAGCACGCCCAAAGTAAGTGCCGCGAGTCCGGCCACCGCCTGTGTGTAGATCAGAAGTTTGCGTCGATCAAAAAGATCCGCGAATACTCCGCCGGCGAGGGTCAGAACCAATCCTGGAGCTGTCGCCATGAAACCGTCAACGCCCAGCCAAAACGGCGAATTTGAGAGTGACAGGACCAGCCAACCCTGAGCGACGGCCTGCATCCAGGTGCCCGTGTTCGAGAGAAACGCGCCCGACCAAAACAGTCTGAAGTTGTGGTGACGCAGCGCGCGAAACATTTCGCTGACACCGCGATCGCGCCGCTCTGCAACTTGTTGTCGGGTTGACATGAACAATCTTAATAACATTCGCGCGGCAGTCGCGCCAACTTCCGAAGCCGTTGGTAAGCAACGGTAGTGTCCGACCGAAGCGCGTCAGCCATCGCGTTTGTAGTCCGCGGAGCGGACGTCAGCATAAAGCCTGGGGCGTCAGCCCCAGGTTCAAGAACAACAACGAGAGTAGAGCCTGCGAAGCGGGCGAGAGTCTTCGTGCCGGATGTCAGACCATACAAATCAGACTGTCACCCGCTCCGCGGGCTTGGTTGACGTTCCTGACTAATCCCGGGGCTTGAAGAGAATGCTTTTGGTTTCTGCGCGACGCATGGTTTAATTGCGAGGCACTTTTATACAGATGAATGGGAGAATGATTGTGAGAGAACGCTCGCTGACTGCGATTACTTTTCAACTCATGATTGCCGCGGCAATCGTTTTGTTCGCTATTAATACTCAGGCACAAACCCCTACGCCAACTCCGCAGGCATCGCCAGCGCAGACCGTGACCGCGGCGCCGCCGGCGAACCCGGCAGACGTTGCGACCATGGACGCGATTGTCGCGTCGCTCTATGACGTGATCTCCGGCCCGCCGGGCGCACGCAACTGGGATCGCTTTCGTTCGTTGTTTGTTCCCGGCGCGCGTTTGATTCCGACCGGCGCGCGACCAACCGGGGAAGTCGGTTCGCGCGTGCTCACGCCCGACGAGTACGTTCAGCGCTCGTCTCCCCGTCTTGAGAAGGACGGATTTTTCGAGCGCGAAATCTCCCGACGACTTGAGAAGTTCGGCAGCATCGCGCACATCTTCAGCACCTACGAATCACGTCACAAGGCCGACGATGCCAAGCCGTTCGCGCGCGGCATCAACAGCATTCAATTAATGAACGATGGCAAACGCTGGTGGATCGTGACTGTGTTCTGGCAAGCCGAAGATGAGAAGAATCCGCTGCCTGCGGAGTATTTGCGAACCAGGAATTAACCACAAAGTCACGAAGACCCGAAGATGGTCGGAGTCAACACAATAGCTTCGGACTGTTTGTCGATTAGCTTTGGGCTTAGTGGTTAAGGTCTCCGCCAAACGGAAAGCGACGCACCTTGACCCCCACGCCGTTCAGCAACGATCTCGGCGAGAATGGCGAGCGCCACTTCTTCCGGAGAGACCGCACCGATGTCCAAACCAATTGGCGCGCGAACTTTCTTGAGCTGTTCCTGATCGAAACCTTCTTCGCGCAATTTATCCAGCACGATATTTGTGCGGCGTTTGCTGCCGATCATCCCAATGTAATCCGGCTTAGCAGACAGCGCAGCTCGCAAGCAATCTTCATCCTGCTTGTGGCCGCGCGTAACGATCGCCACCGACACCGCTCGCCCGTTTCCAATAGCGTCTCGTAATGCTTCGGACCAACTTTCGGCAGCCACGAGATTGATTTGTCGCTCTGATGGCGCAGCGAACAATTCTCGCGCAACGAACTCTGCGCGATCGTCGATCAAGATCACTCGATAGCCAACCAGTGAAGCCAGACGCGCGAGCGACGCGCCCACATGGCCCGCGCCGGCGACCACCAGGCGCGGTTCTTTTTCGATTCGCTCAAACAAAACGATCGAATCAGAAAGCGACGTGAGGTCCGCCGCGAACTCACTAACTCTCGACGACCTGGCGTCGGCCCGCAGCGTCAAGAATCTTGAGCCTTCGCGAACGGCGGCGTCGTTCAACTTCGGATCACCCAGGTCGCCGGTTGTCTCACCGCCTGATTTCGCGAGTAGTTTCGCACCGGTCTTCAAATCGCGCGACTCAATCACAGTCACCAGGACGGCTGTCGAGCCTTCCGCCAAAACAATACGAATGTGATCGCTAATGCTGGTACCCGTGTTGGTTTTATTGATAGCCATAGATCAGCCCGCACATTTGCGAACTCGCAAAGCTTACCTTTACGAAGGCGCTATTTTGAACGAGAAGAATGCAGAAGGCCAACCGCTCGCGCGACACGTTGCGCCAGCCACAATGGAGCCACAAAGAAATATAGCGGATTCCGCAGGAACGCCGGACGATTGCCTTCGATGGCATGTCCGACAAACTGCAAGACCCATCCGGCCACGAATAGCGCCAGCGCCCAACGCCACTTAAAGAAAAACAAAGGCCACGAGATCGTGATCATGGGAACCCGATCATGTGACATAGTTTGTTCAGCGGGTGCTGGTGCTGAGATTTGTAGCTGTCAACTAGAGACTGATGCATAGCAGGTTCCACACTTTGCCATCGTAGTGAGAGCGACGCGTTATTCCCAGATGTCGATGAAGATATCCATTGTGCCGCCGCACACCATGCCCTCTTCGCTCGCTTCGTCCGCAGTCAATGCAAAGTGATGCAAAGCCGGAAGGCCGCTACGCATCGTCTCGCGCGCTTCGGCCCAAACTTCAGCTTCGACACAGCCGCCGCCGACGGTGCCGGCGGTTTCGCCAGTCTCGAAGAAGAGCATTTTGGCGCCACGACGCTGCGGTGTTGAGCCGCGCGTGTGTGCGACCGTGGCTACGACCACACGTTCACCGCGCGCATTCGCGTCGCCGATCAGGTCATAGAGATCGTTCTGAGCAATGGTTCCCATGATTTTCCTGGCAGCGCCGACATCCTGTCGGCGGTTCGCAGGCATCTTGCCTGCGTGGCGACCGGCAAAGATGCCGGTGAACCGCACGCAGGATGCGTGCGCTCCGATTACGGTGTGGGCGTTGGGCTCGCACTAACTTGCGAGGCCCCGGACTGAGAGTTTGTCTTCGCGTTTTCAATCGCCGCCCGATCAGCCGCATCCAGCTTCTTCTGCAAACGATCAACATCGGCGTCGGACGTCGCGATTGCCTGCTGCAGGCGAGCTTCGCTGGCGTTCAATTGATCCAACTGTTGTTGCGTTCGCGTTCGATCGCTTTCCAATTGCTTCCGGCGTTGCTCGCGCACCTCTTCAGGCCGCGTCGTACCAATACCTGCTGCGGCGCGTTCAATGTTCTCCGGCTTTAGCGCATATTCAATGTCCTCGAGATGGGCCGCGAGTTCCGATTTCTTTGCCTGGACGCCGCTCAACTCTGTCCGCAATTGGGCCGACCGCTGCTCAGATCGCGACAGGCGCTCAAGATCGACCATCGACTGCTGTGATGCCTGCATGTCGTTAAGCTTGTCAGTGAGCCTATCGACTTGATTCGACAGCGTGCGAATCGTTCGCTTCATCGAGTCCGGATCTTCAGTCTGCGACGAATTCGAATTGGAATTTCCATTTGTAGTTTCAGAACCATTTGAATTCGAATTGTCGCCCGGCGATGGTTGATAGATTTCAGGATTTGTAATTCGCGGAGAAGATCGACGTCTCGTGCGCCGGCGTTTCTGCGCGGCGGAATCAACCAAAAGACCGCCGATTAGAAGAATCGCGAAAACCGTAATCACCAATTTGCGAATCGAATTGTCTTTCATTTGCTCACCTCACCAACGAATTGAGGGATGCTCGCTTTCGAAAACAAGATGCTTTACCGGGTCATCGAAAGGCTGTCTCTCTTTGGATTCAACGTTCCACTGAACGCTCAGTTCCTGTTTGAGTAGTTCTTTGATCGGAAACTCTAACCCATCTGCAATTGAAAACTAATCGACATTGCTCGCACCGATTGAGTCAGCGCCGCCACGCGGATCAAGTCTGCGCCCGATTCTGCATACTTGCGAACGTTGTCCAAAGTGATATCGCCTGAGACCTCAACCGTGAGCGAAGCCGAGAGCTGACGCGCCAGGTCAATGCGGTCCTTGATCTCATTCTCGTCCACGTCTCGGAAGATCAAGACAGTCGCCCCGGCGTCAATCGCCGCCTTAATTTCCGCTTTGGTTGAAACTTCCGCCGCAATCCGATGCGAGTGACCGATCTTTTCCGTGGCGCTTTTGACCGCAGCCGCCAGACCGCCGGCAACTGCCGCATGATTTGATTTAACGCAAACGCCGTCGTCCAAACCATAGCGACTGTTCACGCCGCCGCCGAGCAGCACCGCATACTTCTCAAGCATGCGCAGACCCGGCGTCGTCTTGCGAGTATCGACAATCTTCGCGTTTGTGCCTTCGACGGCACGAACGTACTGACGCGTGATCGTCGCGACACCTGAAAGATGTTGCAGCAGATTAAGCGCCACCTGTTCGCCGGCCAACAGGACATCCGCAAATCCGCTCGTGCGCGCGATGACCTTGCCCGCTTCGACTTCCTCACCATCAGCAGTGAAAGCTTCCAACTGGAGTTGCGGGTCAAGCGAGGCAAAAACTTCCTCGGCTGCTTCCAATCCGGCGACCACCATTTTTTCCGCTGCCACAAACCGCCCCTTCGCGTGCGCGTTGCGCGCCAGGACGCTTTGCGTGGTGATATCTCCGCGACCCAGATCCTCACGCAGAAAAAGTCCTATGCTCGAATACAGCGCGCCTTCGTCAAGCCAGTTCAATGAACAACCCCCTGGTTTGGAGTTCCGCCTTTAGGCGGCAGACTTGCAAGCTGTCAGATTCCGCCTTAAGGCGGGACTCCAAACTCATATTCACGACAACGCCTCCAACATCTGATCGAGAGCTGCAGTTCGCTGATCGATATCCGCGACGCGCGCTTGTAGTTCAGCAACCTTTTCGGTCGGCGCTCGATTCACAAAATCAGAATTGCCCAGCTGAGCGGCGAGCTTCTCAGCCTCTTTTTGCAGCTTTTCTTTCTCTTTCGACAGTCGCCCGCGCTCCTGCGCAAAATCGACCAATCCTTCGAGCGGCACTGCGACTTCTGCTCCGCCTGAGAGTACCGCGCGCGCCGCCGCTTTCGGCATTTGCACAGTCCCATTAATCGAAACGTCTGCCGCGCGAGTGAGCCGCGCTATTTGATCGGCGCTGGCGGTAAACACGGACTGCATTTCTGTCCTGGCGGCAATCATCAACTGAATTCGATCGCCCGGTTTGATATTCATTTCGGCCCGAATGTTACGAACCCGCGAAATCAGATCGATCACTGCCTGCATTTCCGACTCGGCGCGTTCGTCGATCAGGGCCGCGTCAGCCTGGGGAAAAGCAGCGAGCATCACCGTTGGTTCCACACCCGCGTAGGCCTGATGCAACAGAGCTGAATGATTGACCGGCAACTTTTGCCACAACTCCTCAGTTAGATACGGCATGAACGGATGCAGCAGACGTAGTGACTGTTCGAGAATCGAAATCATGCGCGCGCGCGCCATGCTTCTGGCCGGTGAATCATTTTCGGCGGTCATGGTGGCTTTCGAAAGCTCGATATACCAATCACAAAAGTCGTCCCAGAAAAAGTGATAGAGCGTCTGCACGGCCGCGTGAAAATCATATTCTTCGAGTTGTGCGTTCACGTCGCGCGCAGTCTTGTTCAGGCGCGTTAGTATCCATCGATCGTGCAGCGGAAGATCATTTCGATCGCCGCCGAAAGGATCGGCAATTGACTCCGCGCTTTCAGCGTTCATCAAACAGAAGCGTGCGGCGTTCCAAATCTTGTTCGCAAAATTGCGGTATGACTCGACCTGCTTTTCATTCCAACGCGTGTCGGTTGAACCGATGGAGCAGAGCATTAAACGGGTGGCATCCACGCCGTACTTATCGAAAACTTCCAACGGATCGACGCCGTTGAGCTTCGTCTTGGACATGCGCTGACCGTGCTTGTCCAGCACCGTGCCCGTCACGTAAACATCAGCGAATGGTTCCTTATCGATAAATTTCAGACCCGTCATCACCATGCGCGATACCCACAGAAAGATTATGTCGCGGGCGGTGATTAAGACCGACGTCGGGTAGAAAGTCTTCAGGTCTTCGGTTTCGTCGGGCCATCCTAAAGTCGAAAACGGCCAGAGCGCCGATGAGAACCACGTGTCGAGCACGTCTTCATCCTGCGTCAACTCATTCGTTCCCGTTTTCTTTTCGGCGTCTTCTCGCGAACGCGCGACAATCAACTCGCCATCTTTTGTGTACCAGGCAGGAATTTGGTGTCCCCACCAAAGCTGGCGCGAAATGGTCCAATCGCGCAGATTCTCGAGCCAGTCGGCATAAACTTTTTCGTACGGAACATCGGGTACGAACTTCGGTTTGCGATCGTCGCGCAACTTAGCCAGGGCCAGATCGCGCAGCTGGTCCATGCGACAGAACCATTGCATTGAGATCAGCGGCTCGAGCACTGTCTTACAGCGCTCGCATTTTGAAATCGCGTTTTCGTAATCAACGACCTTTTCCAGCGAGCCGAGTTCTTCCAACTTCTGAAGCACCAGTTCGCGCGCTTTGTATCGATCGAGGCCGGCGAAATCAGCGCCGGCGGCTTCCGTCATCCTGGCGTGCTTGTCGATCACCTGCACCTGATCCAGGTTGTGGCGCTGACCCATTTCATAGTCGTTTGGATCGTGCGCGGGCGTGACTTTGACTGCGCCAGTACCAAACTCTGACTCCACAAAGTCGTCGGCGATAATGGGAATCTCTCGATTAACAATCGGCAGGATTAATGTTTTTCCGACGAGACTTTGATAGCGCTCGTCGTTTGGATTAACCGCGACCGCCGTATCGCCCAGCATCGTTTCAGGGCGCGTGGTCGCAACGGTGATTCCGCCGTCCCCTTCCTTGAAACGATAGCGGATGTAATAAAGCTTGCCCTTCTGCGGCTCGCGCAGAACTTCCAAATCCGAAAGCACAGTCTGATCGTTTGGGCACCAGTTGACGATCCGGTTGCCTCGATAGATCATTCCGTCTTCGTACAGCCGGACGAACGACTCGCGCACCGCGCGCGAAAGATCTTCGTCCATGGTGAAGGCAAATCGCGACCAATCGACTGACGCGCCTTCGCGCCTTATCTGATTGAGAATTTGTCCGCCGTATTCCTGTTTCCACTGCCAGACTCTTTCGACGAATTTTTCACGTCCCAAATCGTGACGCGACAATCCCTCTTTCTTCAGTTGGCGCGTCACCATCAGTTGCGTCGAGATGCCCGCATGGTCCATGCCCGGCAGCCACAACGCGCGAAATCCAGACATGCGTTTGTGACGCGTCAGGACGTCCATCATCGTATGCTGCAACGCGTGGCCCAGATGCAACGATCCAGTAACGTTCGGCGGCGGAATCACGATTGTGAAGACTGGCGCGTTTTTGTCCTGGTTAATTTCAGGCGCGAAATACCCGCGCTCTTCCCAGCGGGCGTAATGATCTCGCTCGGCTTCTTTCGGATCATAAGTTTTGGGGATTTCGATCATTCGTAATCTACTCTATGAGCGTTTAGAGGCGGGCTACCGCCCGCCACTTCAACTGGCCAAACAAGAATAGCAGTTCGATTGTAAATCAACCGCTGCCGCTTTTCACATCAGCAAAACAAAAGGCGGGCCGTAGCCCGCCTCTAAACACCAGCTTGCGATACAACTATTTCTGCTCTGCCAATTTTTTC
Organism: Pyrinomonadaceae bacterium; assembly: GCA_036403735.1. Taxonomy (GTDB): domain Bacteria; phylum Acidobacteriota; class Blastocatellia; order Pyrinomonadales; family Pyrinomonadaceae; genus UBA11740. The sequence goes on along the minus strand of DASWQK010000670.1, from coordinate 1,361 downwards.
TTAATCAGTAACTCTGACAATTCCGGCACGACTTCCCACGCGATTTCGCGAACAACCTTGTCGGACATCTGGTCCATCACCCGGCGAGCGATCACATCGATTTGTTGTGCCGAAAGGGCCTCAGCTGTCGACGGCGGCGGCGCCTGGTCTTGATGCATCGCGGCGTTTACAACTTCATCGATGGCGCTTGTCGGCTCTGGCATTTCGGTCGCACTCATTACTTCAGGCGTCTTCACAGAGGTGTCGTCTAGTTGTATCGGCGCCGGCAGCGTCTCTTCAGACACCGTCGCCGGTTGCGGGGACTGAGCTTCGACCCGGCTTGGAGCGGACTCTTCAAAATCAAGATCCAGAACCACGTCATCAGCGATCGATGCAGCGCTGAAATCGCTCTCATCAAGATCAAGCAGGGCGCCATCAAAGTTCGGGCGCGGCTGGTTGTGTATTTGGGTCATGGGGCTCTCGTCACTAGTTAGAGCAACTGGTACGGCCTCGATCGGTGTGACATCAATTTCAGCATCGATCAAGACAGGCTCGATTTCGATCGTATCTTCGACCTGCCACGCCTCAGCTGCCACATCCGGTTCAGGCTCATCAAACACTCGCTCGAGTCTGGCAGTGTCGGCGGTCTGAAATTCAATGTCCGGCGCGCACGCGCTGCCGGACGCTTCGTGCGACTGGTCCGTTTCAAGTTGTGCCGCCTCAACCAGGACGGTCATATTCGATTGATTGTCCGGCTCTTCGGAAATGACGACTGATTGCGTTGGGGATTCAGTTCCAGTCAAACCCAAAGTCGAAGTGTCATGAGGGGGCCCAACGTCATCGTTGTTCGCGGCTAGTAAAGAGCCAACACGATTCACGAGTTGACGTATCGACTGAAAAGGCTTGGTCATGATGTCGTCGGCGCCGGCGCGCTGCGCTGCAGCTTCGTCAAACGGGGCAAACGAGCTGACCAGCAACATCACCGGAATTTGCGCGAAGCGTTTGTCATCCTTAATCGATCGGCAAAGCTCGTAACCGTTCAGACCCGGCATGAATGCATCGGCGAGGATAACATCCGGCGTAACATGTTCGAGTTCTGCCAGCGCCAGCAGGCCGTCGCCGACTGACACTACTTCCATTCCTTCATCCATGAAAGTCAATTCAATGACTTTTTGGACCGCGGCCGAGTCATCAGCCAACAACCACTTTCTTCCGGCTATCAACTTCTTTTCCTTCGTTCCCTCGGGCTCTTTACTTTGGCGTTCCGCCAATTCGAACCTAGCACCCGCGTGAAAAGCACGTCAAGGGTTTTGTTGTGATTCTCATGCTTAAGTAAAAAGGCCCTGCGAAACACAAGGCCTTAATAGTCGTTGCACCACTGA
>DASWQK010000669.1:0-5859 GCA_036403735.1 Pyrinomonadaceae bacterium | reverse complement strand
ACGACCGGCGCCATGGTGATGTGCGACATCTGCAGGGTCTCGATACCGGGAACGCTCTTCACCCCGCGGAGCATCGTCTCGAGCGCGGTAGTGTTTGTCTCAAAATTCGAGGCTTGCTCGTAGAGGAACATGTCCTCAGTCGCCAGCATGATTTCAGTCGCGCCCTCGCGCGCATTTACGTGCACGCTCTCCATGATGTGCTTGAGCGGAAACGAGCGGCCAACTTTCGTGGCAGGTCCGCAGAACTGACAGCCGCGTCCGCAGCCGCGGGTGATCTCAACCACGCCGAAGGTCGAACGATGTTTGACGACCGGAATCTCTTCGACAGTCGGCTGCATGTTCTTCGGAACTTTGATGATGCGTTCGAGCGTGGGATCGCCGGCCATCATGCGCTTGAACAGATCGCTAAAGACGCGCTCGATCTCGCCGTCGATCAGGTAATCGACATTGAACTCGTCGAGGCGTTCGGCGCGCTCAAGTTGCCACGCGCCGGGACCGCCGATGACGATCTTCGGTCGATACTTCTTGATCACCGGGTGCGTTACGATTTTTAGAAACTCGGCCGCATTCAATGGAATCAGATTCTTGCCGGCGATCTTTGAATAGACATCCGTCGCATAAGAAATGCCCAGCGGATTGTGAGCGTGAATCGCGACAACCTTCGTTTCCGGACCGATGAACTTCTCTAAGTTTTCAAGATAGCAAACGACTACGTCTTCTTCCGCATACTCGCGCAACAACAGCGTCTCGACCATGCGCAATCCGTTGGGGACATATTTCGCGCGACCATCCGGCCACGACTCGTTCATCAAAGATTCTGGACTTATCCATTTGTGTCCGAATTTGGCGGGAATAGTTGCCGACAGCATCTGTTGCCAAATGCTGTGACGCCATTCACTCGCTTCGCTGCAAGAAGCTGTCAGAACGATCTTTGGTGAACCCACCGGGAGCCTCCCTTAAGTCAGGGAATGAAGACAGTTACTATAACGCGGCGGATTCTAGCACCTGCCGCTTGCCGTGCCAAGCAGAATGTCGAAGTTTGCTGCTCCGGTTTGGCCGCTCGGCAAGAATGACTCAGTCGTGCAGCGACGCGGGACGGGCGCGTCAAGTCAAACTGAGCCAGGCCTCGGGATGTCGCCTATGTACCCTATCACTCTGGTGTGGTATAGTCCGCAAACTCGACAGCGCGAAGCTCTGAAGCGCGTGGCGACTGACATCATCCTCCTGTCAGTCAGCAGTTTTTTCAATTCCAGCGGGGCTGGGGATAACGCCTGAGTGAGAGTTCTCGATAAACTATGAAGATTCTTTTGTACAATCCAGACAATGGCGTGACTCGCAATTTCATGCCGCATCTGTGGATGTTTTTGCTGAAAGCGCTCACTCCTCCGGAACATGAAGTGCTGCTGATCGACGGTAATGCCAAACCTCTAAATGACGAGCAATTAATCGAGTACATCAAGCAGGAAAACATCGGCTTGGTAGGCATCGGCGCGATGACGCGGATGGTCGCCAAGGCCTATCGAGTGGCAGACGTGATCCGCGCCGCCGGAGTTCCGGTGGTGATGGGTGGACCACACGTAACTGAACTGCCGGATGAAGCCCTGGGCCGCGATGGCGGACCGCGCCACTGTGATGCCGTGGCTCTGGGCGAAGCGGATGAGACCTGGCCGCTAATTGTCGAGGATGCAGTCCGTGGTCAGCTCAAAGAAATCTATAAACCAGTTGATGAAGCCGGAAAGGAACGAAAGCCGGCGCTGCAGCCATATCCCACCATTCCCTGGGAAGACATGGAGCTCGAGCAGTTCGACATGATTCCCAACTTCTTCCGTCCGCTGCTTGAGCGTTACGGCGCGGGCTGGCGTTCGGTCCAGTTGATTCCGATCGAATCCGGCCGAGGTTGCCCCTACGGTTGCGAGTTCTGCACAGTCACCGGTTTCTTTGGCGATTCGATTCGCTTTCGCAGTAATGAAAGCATCGTCGAGGAGTTGCTGCGTTTGAAGCGGCGCGCGCGAAAAGCGCGTGGCCAGGTGATGGTGTTTTTCATTGACGACAACTTCGCTATCAACATCAAGCGTACAAAGTCACTGCTGCGCGACATGATCGCGGCGAACGCGCAATTGCCGTGGCTCGCGCAGATCAGCGCGAATCTCTTACGCGATGAAGAGCTGGTCGATTTGATGGCCGAGTCCGGATGTCGTTGGGTGTTCATCGGGATGGAATCGATCGATCCGGTGAACCTCGCGGATGTAAACAAGAGCTTCAATAAACCACTCGAATATGCGCCGGTGCTTAATCGTTTGGCCCAGCGTGGCATCTATGCGGTGACGTCTTTCATTTTTGGCCTGGACAATGACACGGCGGGTGTTGCCGATCGCACCCTGGAACAAATCGAGTCGTGGCCCGCGGGACTTCCCGTCTTCGGTCAGCTCACGCCGTTCCCGTCAACTCCGCTGTACGAGCGTCTGAAGAAAGATGGAAGACTGACGCGACCGAAACACTGGCTTGAGTTTGCCCCTTATCAAATGGCGAACACGCCTTTGAAGATGACCATTCCGCAAACGCAGGAGGAGCTCACCAAGGCCTGGCTGGTTTCCTACAGTCCGGAGAGAACAGAGCGCGCGATGGAAATGTTGCGTGATAAGCCGATTCACGATCGCGTGATGCACCTGACGATGCGCATCCTGTTTCGTGGCATTTATTTTCCGCAACTGAACAAGCGGGCGTGGTTCAAAGTGATCTTTAATAATCGCCGCCAGATTTTCAGGCTGGTGCGCGAAGCTTTTGGAATTTGGCGAGCATCGCGTCGAAGGGCTTCACTCACTTCACCCGTAACCGGCTAAATCCGCGGGTCTTCATTTCTTTTGCAATACCATCGTTCGCGGGATCTGTTGAAGGTCGTTTCGGATCTCAATCAGTTTCCAAACCTCCCGATCTACTAAATCGCGAATCGCCCCATCCTGATCGATCCCGAACTCAAAAACTAAATAACCGCCGGGCCTGAGATGGCCCGGCGCATCGAGGAGCAAGCGGCGGATTAGCGTTAGCCCATCACTGCCGCCAGCGAGCGCCGCCCGCGGTTCGCGCTGCACTTCGCGCTGCAGAGTTTTCATCTCGTCATCAGAAACGTAAGGCGGGTTGGAGACGATTAGATCGAGCGTCTCGTTGACAGCGATTGCGTCGAACAAATCAGATTGAACCAGGCGCAATCGATCCGCGACGCAATGTCGGTCGGCATTTCGTTGGGCCACCCGCAGGGCCTGCTCTGAAGTGTCGATGGCGAGCGCGTGCGCTTTCCGACATTCGTTCAGGATTGAAACCGCGAGACATCCTGATCCGGTGCCTATGTCGGCAAACGTGAACTGCGTGGCAGTGTGAACAAGCTCCAGTACTGCTTCTACGATTAGTTCGGTTTCGGGGCGGGGAATCAAAACATCCGGTGTGACTTCGAAGTCGAGTTTGAAAAACTCCTGGTGACCGGTGATGTATTGGAGCGGTTCGCCCTGCGCACGCCGAGCCACGAATTCTTCAAACTGCTTTAGTTGCTGCTCGCTAATCGTAGCTTCAGGATGTGCGACGAGAAATGCGCGGTCGCGCCCGATCACGTGACTCATAAGCACACCGGCATCGAATCGCGGCTCGCTTATGCGGTTCGCGTCGAGCATCCGCGCAGCTTCGCTTAGGGCAGTGCCGATTGAGGCGGACATCTTGTGATCTGATTCTGCTTTCTCTTCGTTATTGATCGCAATCACATTCTATATTACGCTGCGCGTTGAATCGTCAGGTGAATCGCTAAATGAATCGTTATTGGTAGGGCAATCCCGACCGATGGGGATTGCGGAGCACTCAACGCAATTTGACAAATTGCATTATCGCGCCGGAAGGTAGGCGCAATTGCGACTTTACTTTGGGTAGCACGAAACGAGTCTCGTTTCTCCCGTACGGACGGTGGAGCCCCGACTTTAGTCGGGGTTTCGCAAGTTCAAGGGCAGAGCTCTAAAACTTTTTGAACGAAGGAAGACCAATCCTAAAAAATGGGAGCCCTATCAAAAAGCCTGGTTCTATTTGCGCTGAATTGGATTGACGCGCAGTTAACTCTTATTTGGGTTCGCGCGGACATAGCCAGCGAGGGCAACGGATTGATGGGCGCACTGCTCAGAGTTGGTGACGCTCCTTTTCTGCTGGTGAAACTCGCCATTGGCGCTTTTGCGGCTTACACCCTTTATAAATGTTCGCATTTGCCGCTGGCGCGGCGCGGTATGCAGCTGGTTCTGATGATCTACTGCGCGCTCATGTTTGCTCACGCGGCGACGGGGATGTCGGCGCTGGGCTGGCACACTCCGCTCGTATTGATTACTTACATTACCAACGTTCCGCATACCCTCCTGACGCTCTTCTCTTAACATCTCTTAACAACCCGCAAAACATTTTGGAACTTTTCAGGTGAGTTAGCGGAACCCGGGGCACTCTCCGTGCGTTTTGCAAATGCGCTTTGCACAACCGTAAACTGGTGACGCCGCATCTCAGTACGGCGTAGGAGAATTCGAATTATGTACAAATTAACAGCACGGCAGATTTTGGTGGTTGCGTTCGCTTCGGCGATGTTGGCGGCAGTCACCGTGCTCGGGGCTCAGGCATTATCCGGCCATTTTCAACCGTTCAGTTCGGCTGCGGTCTCGCCGGCCGCAAGCGTCGCCGATCCGTCAATGGCAACTGATGAACAAAACAATATCGATGTCTATAAGGCGACCGCTCCCGGAGTTGTCTACATTCAGTCGACGACAACGGTCCGCGATTTCTTCGGCTTGTATGCCGATGCGAGAGAAGGCGCGGGTTCAGGATCGATCATCGATGAGCAAGGAGACATCCTGACTAACTATCACGTGATTGCGGATTCAGAGAAACTTACCGTTAGTTTCGGCAGCGGTAAAAACTATGCGGCCAAGGTCGTGGGAAAAGATCCGGACACGGATTTAGCGGTCATTCGTTTGCTGGAACCACCGAAAGAAGCAATGACCGTCGTGCCGTTGGGTGACTCAGACAAGTTAGTCGTGGGCCAGAAGGTTTTGGCTATTGGTAATCCATTCGGTCTGGATCGAACCTTGACCACGGGTGTAATCAGCGGACTGCAGCGACCGATCCGCGCCGAGAATGGCAGGCAAATTGAAGGCGCAATCCAAACAGACGCGTCGATCAATCCGGGAAATTCCGGTGGTCCATTGCTCGATTCGCATGGACGGATGATTGGCATCAATTCGCAGATCGAATCCCCCTCGGGTGCATCGGCGGGCGTTGGCTTTGCGATCCCCGTGAGTATCGCGAAACGCATCGTTCCGCAACTGGTGCGGAACGGTTCAGTGCAACGGCCCGATCTGGGTATCAATCCGCGTGATGTTGAGGCGCTGGGAAGACAAGCTCAGTTGCCGGTACCGGACGGCGTGTTGATTTGGTCTGTTCGACCCGGCGGACCAGCGGCAAATGCGGGCCTGAAGGGCTTGGCGCGGACTGAAGATGGGGATATAGAACTCGGCGACATTATCGTAGCGGTTGATGGTGAAAAGATTGCGAACTACGATAATCTGTATCGCGTTCTGGATAAGCACCAAATCAACGATACAGTGAACGTCGACGTAATTCGGCGAGGTCGTCACACGACTATTCCGGTGCGCTTGACGGAAACACCAGCGGTGCGGCGTCGCGGGTACGGCGAATAATTCAAATTAACTGTAAAAAGAAAACGCGCGTCGTCAAAGCGGCGCGCGTTTTTTGTTTGATTGTGTCAGAACCCTGAGCGGTAGCGACGGGATCCGAAACGCAACTGCGGAAGAAATCTGAGAGCAGCCGTGAGTTGTGTGAATGATC
>DASWQK010000668.1:0-4470 GCA_036403735.1 Pyrinomonadaceae bacterium | reverse complement strand
CAAAGCGGACCAGCCCGCTCGTGCGTTGTGCGGGCAATTCTTTTCGTCGTCTGACCTTGGCTATCAAATCCAGAAAACTAATTCCGGAGTCAGGCCTTCGAGTTTTGCGATTCTCTTATCGAGCCTCTTCCTTAAATTAATCCCATGCTGTTCACTCAGCGGTAACCTACGGACAACTTGAGACGTTTTGAACTATAAGAGTCGGCGTGGGGATAGTTTCGGCCGACTTTTCACGGGGAAGCCCTTGGGTAGCGTCAGGGACGTGGCGTGGCCCGACTTCCCCTTCTTCTCACATTCTCAAAAGCTCAAGCCGGAATGTAGTAAGTGAAATCCATGCGCTATTCCATCTTCATGAGACCGGTTCTGATCGCAAAGCGAACCAGCCCGGCGACATCGTGGATATCGAGACGCTCGTTCAATTGGGATCGGTGAGATTCAACCGTCTTGGTGCTGATATTCAAGTTGCAGGCGATCTTTTTGGTAGTCTGTCCTTCCGCGATCAACGCCAATATTTCTCGCTGGCGTGGAGTCAGCCGGTTAAGCAGGTCTTTTTGCTGAGCAGTTTTGTCGATCGTATTGACGATGTCTTGTGGTGTCTCACTCGACACGTAGGTCTTGCCGCGCATGACGGTTTCGATGGCTTCCTCAAGTTGCGCGCTGGCCGCACTCTTGGGGATGAAACCGGCGGCGCCTCCGCGCAGCGCTTGAATGGCGTATTCGCGAGATTCATGCATGGTTAACATGATTACGCGAATGGCGGGAAAGCGGGTAGTGATTTCTTGTAAAGCGGCGAAGCCACTCGTGGCCGGCATGCTGATGTCCAATAGCACGACATCGGGAAGCATCTCCTCGACCAGGCGCAAGCCTTCACTCCCGTCGCCGGCCTCGCCAACGACTTCAGCGCCTTCAATCATCCCGATCAGAGCTCGAATACCAGCACGTACCAGGGCGTGATCATCGACAAGCAATATGCGAGTCGGGTTCACTAGACTCCTCGCTCGTTTTGGCTATGGGGGCCAACCGGAGAGAGACACCTTCCAAATTACCAGCCGTCTTCAAAACTTTGTCTGCGGTGAGGGCCTGCGAACGACCGGTACCGCCGATACGACGTCCTCCTTCATCGCGGCCATGCTCCCACGAGAGCTAGCCACGTTCCTGGACCGGGTCAGGCCGGGTTTTTGACTCGGCAGTGCCAATCGATCCCGCTCCGGCTGCGAACGTCCGCCGGTAAGACCCCTGGATGAAACTCAAAATGTCCTGGGCGAGAAAGGGCTTAAATAGAATCGGAAAATTTCGCTCGGCGCATAGCAGCAGTTCACCATCCGACAGGCCGCCGCCGGTCATGATGATGATTTTGGTCGCTGGCGACTGGGCCTGAAATTCCAGACCCAGTCTCAAACCGTCGTCGTCGCCCAACATGAAATCCAGCAGCACGGCGCCCGGCCGCTGCGCCTGAAAAAGCTGGCGGGCCTGTCCGGCACTCTCGGCAATCAGCATCTCCCATCCGGCTTCTCTGAGTTCAGTCGCCAGAAACATGAGCAGGTCATGGTTGTCATCGACGATCAGGATCGAAGGTCGCGGCGCCGCGGGCGAAGCAGTACCAATCTGACGGATGGTCAGCTTGTCATCGTCAACACCGAGGGACACCTGGACGAGCGCGTTGGAATTAATTTCGCGCCGCGTCACCATGGTCGCCAGCGGTTGGGTAAGTTGCCGGTGAATGACCCGCTTTAGTTCCCGGGCGCCATACTCTTCACTAACACCGCGCGCCAAAAGAAAATTACGAGCTTCAGGCAGAACTTCGATCGTGAAACAGTTGTCACCCAGCCGCGAATTGACGTGCTGCTGTAAAGCCCTGATGTCGTGATCGAGAATCGTTTCGATCGATTCCGCGTCCAGCGGCTGGTAAGTAACTACCGCATCAATGCGATTGACAAACTCAGGCGAGAATCGTTTTCGGACTGCGCCGAGCGCTATGGCTTCGATTTTGCTCTGGAGGTCGGCGCGTGGTCTTGGGGTGGCCGATTGAAATCCAATATCGGGATTGATCTCCCTGAGCATCGCGCGCGCGCCCAGGTTGCTGGTAAAAAAGACCAGCGTCTTTTCAAGGTCGACCGTCGAATTGTCGCCCAGCCGAAAAATTCCCTTGTCGAGGATTCCCAACAGCAGGCTGGTCATCGAAGGCGCGGCTTTTTCGATCTCGTCAAACAGCACGAGCGCCAGATCGGACTGCTCGCTGGTAGCTTCGGCCAGTCTTTGCTGCGTCAGCAGCGGGACGGTTTCGCGGTGGCCGAGGTAACCCGGGGGCGCGCCCATCAGCTTGGCCATCTCGTGTTCCATCTGGAACTCGCCGCAATCAATTTTGACGATCTTCTTTTCGCTGCCGTGCAAGAGCTCGGCTATTGCTTCGACTGTTTTTGTTTTGCCGGTGCCGGTTGGTCCGAGTAAGAGAAAGACTCCGGCTGGCCGTCCTTCGGGAGCCAGGCCGGACTGATACATATGAATGTAAGGGACGATGGCTTTAGTCGCCGCACTCTGCCCGACTACTTTTTGCGACAAGAGGCTTACGAGGTCGCGAGCGGATTCAGCCTTGCGCCGCGATCCGTCCTCAGGCGAATTTGGTTGAGGGTCTGTCATGGCAACACGATTTCGATCTCAACGTTGATTAGAGGATCGTTTGCAGACGCGCGCCCTGATGGGATTGGGGACCAGTCTTTCGCGAAGATTTCTTCTCTTGCGACTGAGGCTCCGAACTCAGGGGGGATTGCTTGAAAATCGTCAACACCGAGCGCCGACAAACGAGCCATCTACGAATCGTCAACTAAACGCTGCTTGATCCTCCAGGGGGTGAAACTGTGACGGAAGAGATCGGATTGGTCCGCTTCAATTCCGACGCGGCCGGGACAAATTTTTCCGTTGTCGCACCATAATCACATGTGAGGCATTGCGCTATAGGAAAGTTTCTGGGAGGCAATCAGGGCTTTGCTGGTAGCGAGGTTGGATGAGTCTACAGATTATTGGGCCTCAACTTTCGATGTGGGGAGGTAGTACTCACTCACACGTGTGAGCGATTATCAGCGCTGGTTGTTTTCGATTCGGGCGCCAATAGAGAGTGCAAGGGTTATCGCGCGCAGTAAGCTGCTCAGCTTGGCTGGCGCGCTATGCGATAGTGGCGACTTCAGGTCCTGATCCTGTTTGAGTGAGACTAAGGCTTTCCCCTACGAAATCATTAGCTGACTTAGCCGTAGTGAAATCCTGGCTCTCCTTCGGATGGATAATCTATTAAGGATTTCAGTCGCAACTCAGCAGGCTAGGGATTCGCATGACGCGCCGGCCGAGCAAGTCCAAGTTCGTTTGCGCACAAAAGCAATCTGGTATATCTAGTTGTCAATCTGATCACTAACGGCCTAAGACGCAGTATAAGAGGCTTAGACCGATGTGGTCGGTATGATGTTGAGTGCTTTGATTCGCGCCGCCGCGTCAACTCAACCGTTCGGTGCTTCCTCTTATGAAACATCTCAACCGTAAACCCTAAGTCGTGTCTGATACGAAAGGAGCCTAACTATGAAAAGTATTCCTCTTATTGCGACACTGATTGTTGCCGCATCATCGCTCGCGTCTGGTCAGATGGCCGGGAACCAGAGGTTCCGCAATACCAAAGTTGAACAGGAATTGAAGAAGGTTGAGCAAGAGTGGGCCAACGCATATATGCGACATGATACCGCACCGCTGGAGCGGATCTTAGCGGATGAATTCATCACGGTGGGTAGTAATGGCCAGAGTCACGGCAAGACGCAAGATATCGAAGAGCTCAAATCTGACAGCGCTACCTATGAATATTCAACGCCCTATGATCTGGACATCCGCGTTTACGGTGACATGGCTGTCGTCGTCGGACGCACAAAGGAGAGGGGACATTACGATAGCGGAAGACAGTTCACTAATGAGTATCGATGGACAGATATTTTTGTAAAGCGTCAGGGAGGGTGGCGGTGTATTGCTGCGCAGGTAGCCAGCATTCCGCCACCTAAACCGAAATAGCGCAACTTCATACGCGGCAGGAACGCACCGTACAAACCGTTGGACTCGAGCGGCGGTTGCGCCTTTCGCAACTTGCTTGGTGCGGCGAAGGTGCTTTGATTCGCGCCGCCGCGTCAACTCAACCGTTATCACGCTTCGCTTTTTTGAAGACAAATTAATCGGCGCGAGACTTGTTGCTCACTTGCGCCGCGCGAGTTAGGCGCCTGCGCGGTATCTTACGAGAATTGTAAGTGTAACGGAGCATAAGCAAATATTTTGACCAATAAGCCAAAATGTATAATCGTCACGGGGCGACCAGGGTCCGGCAAGACCACTCTGTCCAAGAAACTGGGGCGACAGTTGTGGATGCCAGTCGTTAGCCGTGATGAAATTAAAGAAGGGTATGTCAGCACCTTTGGCGTAAAGCACGACCAGCTATCAACTAATACT
>DASWQK010000667.1:0-2856 GCA_036403735.1 Pyrinomonadaceae bacterium | reverse complement strand
AAATCGGGCGACTTGAAGCTCATGTTCAACCCGTCAACGTTAAACTTAATGGACAACAACCCATCGCCCGCAGCCTGTTGCAACGCGATCAGGAAAGGCGAGGCGGACACGTCGCACCACTGCAGGTTGGTTAGAACAGACTGATACATTGCTCCCGCGCCAATGTCACCGCCAGCGCCGCTGCCGGTGGCGCGATCCCAGATGTCGGCAAACGCTACCGGTTCAAAGTCTCCTTGCATAAGAGTGTTGCCTGCGGCGTCGGTGATCCGCACTTGCAGGCCCCAGATTTCCGAAACCAATTGCTGCTCGCTATCCAGGTCAACGAGTTTCGCGGGCACCTGTCCGTCAGAATCGGCGACAATGTAACTGAGCACGGGATCGTTGGCCGACACCTGCCCGGAAGGCGTCCAGGCCGAGGTGACTCGGCACCCCAGAAAGCGCCAAGCGGCGTCGCCCTGCGGATTGAACCAGCCGTTAGGCGAGTGTGGCTTTTGCATCTTCTGATAGTCGGGTATGAAGGTCGCGTTATCGAAATGCATTGGGTCGTTGTTGACCGTTGAGACGTTGGCCTGAAACTGGCCGGCGAAGTGCAGCCTTAGCGCGTTGAGGTAACTCATTTGGGTCTCCCTTAAGTGAAGAATCGGCTCTCTGAGAGGCGTGTTATGAACTCACGATTGCCTGCTTCTACCCGTCGAACGGCTCGATCAGTCCCACCGGATTTCCTTCCGGATCGCGAATCATGGCGAAGCGATAACCGTCCACGCTCGTCGGATCCATGTACTCTGTACCGCCAGCCGACACGGCGCGGGCAATTGCGGCGTCAAGATCTTCGACGAGAATGTAGAAGCTGTGGCCGGGCTCGAATCCCGGCACGGAACTGTCCGCCTGACCAATGCCGCCGAGTAGCGGCCGCATCTCGACCGGAAAGTGCACATACGCGAAGCCGCCCGTGCCGGTCTGATAAGTCCAGCCGAAGACCTGCGAATAGAAGGACTGCGCGGCGGCCTGATTGTCGGCGATGACCTCGAACATGACCGCCGGGTGCTGGTTCGGGGACGAAGGCTCGCCCTCGCCGACAAACGCCGAGCTGGGCGTTAGTTCGCGAACGTATCCCGCACGTCGCGATAAGAACTGCACCGTGCTGTAGGGCCGGTCGCCTTCAGCGATCGACTTGCCGCCGGCAGTAATGAAGAGGTCGCCGTACTGCTGCACAAACTGCGTGAACAGAGGGCCGTTAACGTGATCCTTGAACGCCTGCGCGTCGCGGTACACCTCGAAGAAGAGCAATGAAAGCGGATTGAACGGTGGCAACGACTGCAAGTCGCCATCGCCCGCCCACTGCGTATGCACCAGATAAGTCAGCGTGCCGGGCTCCTGCGATTCAACCTCGGCTGCCAATCGTGTGACGGCCTCGATCAACTCGTCCTCGCAATCCGGACGGATGAACCACTGCGATGTCAGGCTGACGTTGTTGGGTGTTTCTACAGGCAAGACGAGATCCTCTCTTTTGCAGCGGACGGAGATACAGGCCCGGAGGCCGGACCGCTTTGCTCGGCTGCTTCGGTCTGCGGCAAGATCACGCTCAAAGCTTCAACGAAGCGACTTGGCGCACCTTGTGCCGGGATTCTTTCGCGGGAATTCGTCGGGGTTGCGAAAGAGGTATTGAGCGTTGATTTGTGGCTACGCGCGTCGCGCGAAATCTAAACCACTTTCTTCGCGAGGTGCGCGCAATCTATCCGGCAACGGCTGAAAAGTCAAACCCAAAGCTTGATCCCAACTGCGTATCGACAATAGAGTTGTTTCCGAAAGAGAGCATGACTTTTTTGAGCGGATTGAGAAACGAAAGATTCTCACTGCCATCTCTCTCTCTTTGAGATTCGCTGTGTCGCGGGTGTTAGAGTACCAACTTTAGTTGGGCTCTTCACTGGTTACGGAAATGCCCGACTAAAGTCGGTACTCTGACACGTCCAGCGAAGTAAACCACTACTCAATCATGCGGCTATCCCAGGTTTTTACTCGAAGTCAAAAGCTGACTCCCCTGATTAAGCAGGCGTGCGCGGTAGACGAGCCCTCACAGTTCATGGCGCTGTTGGCGAAAATGCCGGTTGAGCCTCGCCAACTCCTTTTGTGGAGAGTTATACGAGAGAGTGCGATTCACTTTGCCGATCGGGCAGGTGTAAAAATCCCGTCGTGGCCAGATCAAGCGGCGCGTCCGTGTTTCGCCGGACAGCAACCTTACGTGGACTATTACCCCGCAGTCCTGGCCAAACTCGACGCGCTCGAGGATTTTGGCGGCGCATCGGTTTACGCGTTTGCCGACTACGCGCCGCTCGGCTCGGACCCTTGGATGACGCAGACGACGCTACCGAGTGTCAGCGCTCCTCGCGGTCTGATGCCGCTCAGATTTTGTCGTTCGATGCGGACGCACCGAGGCAAGGATCTTCGCTTTGTACCCCCTCCTTCCGCGGAAGTGCTGGCAGAGGTAGCAGAGAATCTCAAGGGGATGATCACGCAAACCGCGAAGTGGCTGCCGCCAGAGTCCTTTTCGAAGAAAGCCGCATTCGCGAGGCTGAGAGTTCTCTTAAACGAATATGAAGAGGTGCGCGTCCGAGCCAAAAACGCGGGCGAGTTCAACAGCTTTTGGTCGGCCCGCGTTTTTCACCGACTGGGGTTCCGGCTACCGCTAGTGTCGCTCAGCAAACTGCTCGCCCGCGATGATCTGCTTCCTTCGATAGCGGCAACTCTCTCTATTTTCATCGAGCGTAACGCTCTCTTCATCGAAAGCGTCAACGAGGCAAAGCAATTCGATGAAGGAGGCGATCTCAATTTCAGCAGCAAAGAGCCGGGTCATGTTCC
>DASWQK010000666.1:0-3284 GCA_036403735.1 Pyrinomonadaceae bacterium | reverse complement strand
CGTGGACGATTGTTGGAATCTAACTGCCGCGCCTGGCGAATAATCTCTGCGCGCGTCGACTCATTACTCACAGAGGTCTCAAAACTCCGTCCATTCCGATCGATTGCTACTATTTCATTGGCGGTGATTCTCAGTTCATTGATTTCACCGTTTTGAATCTTTTTTTCCAACTGGATCAAGTCAAGATTCGTACTACCCGGTCCCGCGCGTTCACTTAGAATCGCTCCGAATAAGACGCCCGAGAAAATCACAATCATGAACAATCCGATGTAAATGATCGGCCACAACGTAGCCAGCCCCAGCAGCAGTTTCGTTGATGTCTTCCATGTGCGTGGATCCCAATTCCAGTTCACGCCGGCTCTCCCTCGCGCAACTCCACATTGATCTCATCGAACATGTCCTGTCGCCGCAATGCCTCGGCGACGCCTTTCGCTTTATGTTCAGTCAAGGGATGATCGGGATCGACGCTGGCTATTTCGAACATGCGCTCGTCCAACTCGACCACTCCGAGCGAACCCAGCGTCACTCCGGGCGTCACCTGAATGTCGTCCATGTTGTGAATCTTGAAGTGGCCATGCTCTTCGACCCAGTCTTCGATAAACGGATCGCGCAAAGCATGTTCGGCCTCACTTTCCGTTAAGTAAGCGCCTTCCACGATCAGGCAATATTCGCGGCCTTTGTTGTCAGTCATTGTCGGAAGATTATTGGGCGAAAAGCGGACTGGACGTCCGCAGCTATGAGCGAAGCAATTGCGGGTTTCTCTGCGGTCATGACTGAGACCAGCGTTAGATTGGTCTGACTGTGACCGCCATAATTTACCACTGAGATCGCTGTCGCGCCAGAGTTTTTCGTCGGTCTGGAGTCTCAGAAGCCCGACCCCGGGGTCCCCAACCGGGCAGCCCGGTTTGGGGTGGGACGGTGAGGGAGGGCAAGGTACGGAAGTAAAGCGTCTGAGGGGCAAACGGGCGTCGCCCCGTAAGGGGCGAGATGTTTATAGATCAAGGTTTAGATTTGGTCATCGTCAGCTCTTTTAGGAGCGCAATCTACATGTCGCTCCTAAAGGACCTCAATGGACGAAGTGGCAAGCGCTTCTTATAAATATCTCGCTCTTATCGGAGCGAACCTCAACGCGAAGCGCGAACTTCAATAAAACAAAAACGCCGCGGGCACGAAACCCGCGGCGTTCTGCGCAAGATAACATCTTGCGTTACTTATGAGGCTGTGGCGTACGCGCGATTTAACTCTTGCGTCAGTCTACTGAAGTATGAGTCAAACGTGACGAAGCCGGTCGTGCCTTGAAAGAAAGCCTTGCCACCGGTGTCATGCGACACGCGATTCAAAGAGCTCTGACCAAAGCTCGCCGCCAGATGGCTGTGGCTGGTCAAGCCGACGGAAGGAGCGTAGAACGAATAAATCGCCACCCTGCGCCGGTTCGCCTCCTTAATGGTTCGATCGATGTCGAGCGTCAGGCCGGCCGCAGTCGCATCGAAGCCTTGCGAAGTATCCAACCCATCGGAAACAAACAATACTGCGTTGTGCCCTTGCCAACTTGAATCGAATTTTTTCAGCGCCTCGATGACTTCGACGTACGGATTGTAAGCAGAAGCTGAGGTGCTGGCGATTGGAATGCGCAGTGAATTAGCCGCGCGATTAAGATCAGTCGTAAACGGCTGCCGCACCTGCAACGAACCAGCAGTGATATAGCCAACCATCACGCGTGAGCCCGCCGGCAAAGCACGGATAAACTGTCGCGTGACGCCGAGCTCATTGCCAACCCGCGACGTCAGATCGTCCTGAATAAGAATCGCGATGTTGAGCGGCTCGCGGACGCGCACCGCGTCGCTGTTGTTGCCAAGCGCGCTCGACGAAGTCGCAATAGTAATGACGACCAAAAATGAGACAATCAGAAGTGAAGAAATCTTTCTAAACATGTTCGTACCTCTAACCCAGCGAAATCCACTTCGCCAGAAGTTCGTTGATCTGTCTGGGTCGTATTTAGGATGCTAATGGAAGTGGGAAGGTTGGCAAGTTCAGAGGACGCGGGTGTCAGAAGCCCGACCGTCAGGGAGGGCAACTCACGTGTCGCTCTTCTTTAATCGTACCAACTAACAATTGTGGCCCTCCCTGACGGTCGGGCTTCTGATACTTTACTTATGAAGTTGGCACACCTCGCTGGCGTCGCTTGGGCGACAAGCCGGATCACTCTCACGGCAATCTCTCAGCGCGATAATCCTGTCCGCCATAACGCCAAATCAAATGCGTGACCTTGCCTTGACTGTCTCTGGCGAAAACGATCATGGACCAAAACGGACGATCGAAGAATTCTGTTTCTGATTGCGGGACCAACGTGGCGTTCGCGCCGGGCGCGACCAGCAGCAACTCACCATTTTTCTCTTCGATCGCGTAAACACCACGCGGCACAAAGAAATCAGGGCCAAACTGGTAACGACCTGCATACGACGACAGCACTTTCGCGTCGACTCGCACCGGATTGACGAGTTTCGCAACTTCATAAGGCTCTCCGAAAACGATCTTCGCTAAATCACTCCCGATGACGCTCGCAGTGGGAGCATAAGTGTTCGCCAGCACGATGATGCACACGTCATCATCGACGTATCGCTGGAAATCAGAGTTGAATCCGGGGCTGCGACCGTTCATGCGCACGACCGTACGATTCAAACGTTTGCCGTAGAACCAACCGTATTGCTCGGTGAACATCTGCTGCAACGAACTTTTCTTCAAAATCTTTTCAGCATACAGGGCGCGATCCCAACGTAAGAGATCTTCAGCCGTTGAATAGATCGAACCATTGCCGGTCTTGATTGACCAATCGAGATATGGCGCGTTCTCCACGCTCGTCGCTCCTACCGGGACATAGCCTGAGGCTTTATTTGCAATTAAGACGCCGGCATCACCGTCATGATTCGTATCGCGCAACAAGAGCGGATCAAAAATATTCTGCTTGAGGAACTCACCATATGTCTGTCCCGAAAGCTTCTCGATAATGAATGCGAGCAAGTTGTAGTTCGAATTACTTTCCGTGTATCCGAGCGTGCCCGGCTCGAAGTCCAGCGGCTTCTGCTTGAACATCGGAATCAGATCGCTCGGGGTGTGGGGAAACTTCGATTGGGTCGCGTACTCAGGAAAGTTATTGACGTTGGGAATACCCGACGTGTTCGTCAACAAATGATGCAGCGTAATACGATCTCCATTCGGATAATCAGGAATGTATTTTGAGAGCGGATCGTGAATATTAAGTTTGCCACGCTCCTGCAAAATCATGA
>DASWQK010000665.1:0-4621 GCA_036403735.1 Pyrinomonadaceae bacterium | reverse complement strand
ATTGACCGGTTGACGATCTCAGTCCTGGCTCCGGTGATCACTCACGATCTGGGACTCACTAATACTGAATTTGGCGGCATTCTCACCTGGTTTCTTTTGGCCTACACGATTAGCCAGGGCCTTTCGGGGAAGCTTTACGATCGCGTTGGCACCAAACGAGGGTTTGTATGTTCGATCGTGTTGTGGTCCATCGCGGCCATCGCGCATGCATTCGCACGCGGGTTGGCCACCCTCAGCGCCTTTCGATTTGTGCTCGGCTTTGGCGAGGCAGGGAACTGGCCCGGCGCAGCGAAAACAGTCGCCGAGTGGTTTCCGATTCGCGAGCGGGCGTTCGGAATGGCGATCTTTAATAGCGGCGCTGCGATCGGGTCGGTGGTTGCGCCGCCGCTGATCGTTTGGTTAAGTCTGACGTATGGTTGGCGAACGACATTCATCGTCACGGGATCGCTTGGTTTTCTCTGGCTGATATTGTGGCTGGTTTTTTATGAGACGCCGGATCGTCACCGATGGTTGAGCAAAGACGAGCGCGAACTGATCCGGGAAGGACAACAGGACAAGGATGAGACGCTTGTCGCAGAGCGGAACACGCCACTGAAATGGCGTGAGCTGCTGCGCTATCGTCAGGTGTGGGCAATTGTCTTGTCGCGGTTTCTAACTGATCCCGTCTGGTGGTTGTACATCAGTTGGTTGCCGAAGTATCTGGCCGATGCGCGCGGCTTCTCGCTGGTGAAGATTGGCCTTTTCGCGTGGGTGCCGTACGTTGCCGCTGATGCGGGCAGTCTTTCGGGTGGCTGGCTGTCCGGATATTTGATCGCTCGTGGCTGGAGTGTGGATCGTTCACGAAAGCTGGTGATCGCGATCGCAGCATGTTTGATGCCCGCCGGAATCCTGGCGGCGTTTGCCCACGACGCGATGGTCGCGCTGGTTTTAATCGGCGTTGTGCTATTTGGATTTCAAGTTTGGATCAATAACGTGCAGACCTTGCCAAGCGATTTCTTCCCCGACAAGGCCGTTGCGTCAGTCGCCGGTTTGGGCGGAACCGGCGCGGGGATAGGCTCGATGATTTTTGTTTTCGGCACCGGGTGGATCGTGGATCACTTTTCGTATGTGCCGGTGTTGGTTGTGGCCGGCTTGCTGGCGCCGCTGGGGACATTGGTTCTGTTTGCGCTTTGCGGTCCCATTAAGCGCGTGTCTCTTAAGCCGCACTGAAAACCACGAACGGCCACAGAGACACTGAGGCACAGAGGATATAAGGCAGACAAGAAGTCGTTGTCGCTGACATTGCTTCATTGCTGATCTGGATTGTTCTGTGTCTCTGCGGCCGGTTGTCTTTAGAGATTAGAAGTCATCATTTGAGGAGATTAATCTGTGAGTAATTCTTTTGATTTCAACGGGAAGGTGGCGCTCGTCACGGGTGCTTCATCGGGCATAGGACGGGCCGCAGCGAAAGCGCTGGCCGCCAATGGCGCGCGCGTCGCCATCAATTTTCATCGCAACGAAGCAGGCGCCGAAGCTACTCGCCAGGAAATCATCGCTGATGGTAGTAGCGCCATCGCGATTCAAGCCGACGTCACGCAAGCAAGCGGTGTTGAATCGCTGGTGGCACGCACTGTCGCTGAGCTTGGGCCGATCGATATTTTGGTTAACAACGCCGGTTCGCTGATCGAACGTCTGCGCATACTCGAATTGACCGAAGAGCGTTGGGATGAAGTAATGGATCTTAATCTCAAGAGCGCCTTTCTTTGTTGCCGCGCGGTAGCAGCCTCAATGATGGAGCGCAAAGCAGGTGCGATCGTCAACGTTTCCTCAATCGCCGGCCGCACTGGCGGCGCGCTCGGATCGATTCATTATTCAACGGCAAAAGGCGGCCTGATCACATTTACCAAAGGATTGGCGAAGGAGCTCGCCCCGTTTGGAGTGCGCGTAAACGCGGTCTCGCCGGGAGTGATTGACACACGATTTCACGAAGAGTTTTCTTCGCCAGAGATGATGAAAGGCTATGTCGCTGGGATTCCCCTCGGAAGAGTTGGCACGCCTCCAGAAGTGGCCGAGGTGATTTGCTTTCTGGCTTCAGAGGCCGCCAGCTTTCTCGCCGGCGAAACTATTGAGATCAACGGCGGCATGTTTATGGATTGAGATTTGGAGTGCGGCGACTTGTCGCTGCTTTGATGCGTGGCAAGTCTCTGACTTGATCCGCAGCCTCAAATCAAAGTGAGGCTGCTTGAGTCATGGCTCTGCCACGTCGATGCGCGGCAAGTCTCTGACTTGCCTTCACCGAATCTTTTTTCTTAGGGTCTCTGACCCACGGTCACAGACCGCGAGAGTCATTAAGGGCTTTTCGGCAAGTCAGAGACTTGCCGCGCATCAGCGTGGCAGAGCCACAGGGCATGTTAATCGTAAAATTAAAGGATGATCATTAGCATTTATCTAAGAAAACAGTGGCGGTGCTTGCTGGTTATCTCGCTGACGATTATTGCAAGCTTATTCGCGATGCCTTCATCCGCCCAGGACGCGCGCGAATTAGAGCAAGAGCGCACGGCAAGCAATAAACTCAAGGGCGAACATCCTTTACTCGAGCTGATGCGAACGCGCAGGTCCACCTTGCGGCCTGAATTGATGGGCGTTCACCCGCGCGTTTATGTCACAGACAAAGAGCTGGCTGATTTGCGCGAACGTGCGCGCACTTCGCATCGCGAACTTTGGCAGCAAGCGATCAGTCATGTGCGCGCACTCGCGGGCGATCCGCCACCACCACCCGCGGAGCAGCGGCGACAACAGAATGACGTTGGCATTGCGATCGCGGAAGCCGCTTTCATCTACAAGATCGAAGGGGACAAGAAATACCTGGACGCCGCCCGCAGGTACATGGACGCGGCCGTCAGTTACGACATCTGGGGTTATGCCAGTAACAAACCGAACGTGGATCTCGCCGCTGGTCATCTGCTGTACGGGCTGGGCTGGGGCTATGATTTGCTTTATCACGACCTCACTGAAAAAGAGCGAACCCGCTATCGAGAAAAACTAATCAAGCAAGCTCGCTTGATGGCTGACTATTTCAAACCAAAGTCCGGTAAGACTTTCGCTTACAGCCAGAATCACACGTTCATTCCGATCACGGGTTTGGGAGTTGCTGCCTACGCGCTTTACGACGAGACCCCGGAAGCGCCTGCCTGGGCCAGTCTCACCCGCGCGATTTACGATCGCGTGCTGGCGACGTATTCGCAGGACGGTTACTACTACGAAGGTTTTGAATACTGGATCTTCTCGACGCCCTGGCTGGTCCATTATCTCGACGCCCAGGCGCACGCAACTGGCGAAGATCTCTATGACCGCCCCGGATTTCGTTTGATGCACGAATACGTGGCGCACTCGATGTTGCCGAGCGGAGACTACGTGTTTGATTTTGGCGATGTGTTCGAAGGGCCGCTCACGCGCGCGCACAAAGGCGAAGAGTATCCGCGGACTCATCCGCAGGGACATTTCAATACGAACTACAACTTGCTCTATCGCCTGGCGCAACGCTTTCAAAGTGGCGAAGCCCAGGGCGTAGCCGCGTGGCTGAAGGGATTCGGCCAAGTCAACGCCGAAGACTTTTGGTCGCTGGTTTGGTATGACGCGAAAATCAAACCGGTGCCGATTGAGCGACAATCCGCCTCGCATTATTTTCCCGACCACGATGTGTTCTATTGGCGCAGCGACTGGTCAAAAAACGCAACTGCGTTTGCTTTTAAGTGTGGCCCGCCCGAAGGGCATCACACGGAAGCCCTACTGAAACAGTTTCCTGACTGGCGTCTGTCTTCCGGCCATGCGCATCCGGATGCGAACAGCTTTATCATTTTTGCGAAGGGGCAGTATCTGACCGGAGACACTGGTTACGCCGGTGTGCCGATGACCGAGCATCACAACACTCTGCTGGTTAACGGCAAAGGTCAGGCGAAAGAAGGGGACGGTCATGACGTATTTGCCGGCGTATCGTACGAACTTCTAAATCGCATCCGCATCAGCGAAGTTAAGGTGGAAAGGGATCGGATAATGGTGCGCGGCGACGCGACCGCAGCCTACAGTTCAGACCTTGGTATGAAGAAGTTTGTGCGTGAATTTGTCTACCAGCCTGGTTCCGGGTTCACTGTTTCGGACGACGTGGAAACAACCCGGCCTGCTGTCCTGACTTTCGTGCTGCATGCGGACGACCACATTGAGAAAGGGGAGGGGTGCAATTTCAGCATCACCGCAGGCCGAGTGAAACTGCTGATCGATCCGACCATTGACGCGCCGGTTGAGCCAGCGCAGCAGTCTCTTCAAGCCGTAATAGAAACCAATAACCTGACCGCCCCGGGCCCTCCCGGTGCGGTGGACAAGGGCGAGCGTCAAGCGCGTGGCCAGAAGCTCTTGTTTTCCAATGCAGTGCCCACCACCAGGGCGCGATTCACATTGCGACTGACGATTGAAGATTGAGCGCGCCACGCACGACCTCAAGGACGCGCATCTTTTTGGAGTGCGGTGGCAGAGCAAGGCGGCGACGGCGCTTTGGATCTATCGCCCCTGCACACTTCAATAGAAAATCCAAAGCGGTGTCGCGCTTCGGTTGCCAGCGCACTCCAAATTAGCGATTCAACCGGAG
>DASWQK010000664.1:0-22050 GCA_036403735.1 Pyrinomonadaceae bacterium | reverse complement strand
AATCCTGGAACCGCAACGAAGGACTGAAGAAATTAGTTGACGCGGGATTCGGTTTTCAATCGCCGGAAGATCTGGTCATCGATTCTCAGGACAACATCTTCTTCACTGATGATGATGCCGGGGGGCTTTGGGAGCTAACGGCGGACGGCACGCCGCGAATGGTCGCAACCAGGAACCAGGGTTTGATTTCAACCGAAGGCATCGCGCTGGCGCCCGACGGATCTCTGCTGGTTGGCGACGGCGAGCAGCACAAAGTCTTCCGCGTCACGCGCGACGGAAAGGTTTCTGATTTCCTCGGCACTGATTACGGAATCACCAAGCCGGAAAGCATGGTCTTTGATGATCGCGGCAATCTCTACATAGCCGACAACGAAGACAACGTCCTTTATCTACTCGATGCAAACCGCAAACTGCATCGCATCGTCGATCGCAACGATTCTTTCTCGCCTGAAACGATCTATTTTGCGCGCGGATCGCTGTACATCACCGACAGTCATAACGGCAAACTCTATATCTACACGCCCGGAGAAGAGTTAAAAACAATCGCCGCATTTGGCGGCCAATTGAAAAACGTGCAAGGCGTCACGGTCGACGATCAGGGAAACATCTTTCTCAGCGTGCAGAGCGATCTGAAGCGGAAAGTTGGAAACGTGATTGAGATTAGCAAGGAAGAAACTCAGGTAGCCCAAAAATAATCGCGTGCCGGCGCGGTAGCCAAACATCAAACATGTCCCAGTCAATTGTCGAGAATTCAAATCTCGAAGCACACTCAATTAGCGTCAAATCTTCGTCTCAGCTTGCCGAACTTCATGGCGAGCAGTTTCCGCATTTTACTGAGACGTCCTTCCCCCGTTTATTCGAGCATCAAGTCTCGATCCGGCCAAACGCCACCGCAATTGTTTGTGAAAACCAGCAGCTTACCTTTCGCGAATTAAACGCGCGGGCAAACCAGCTCGCATGTCACCTGCAAACACTCGGCATCAGCCGCGAATCGATCGTCGGTATCTGTATCGATCGATCGGTTGAGATGGCCGTCGCAATCATCGCGACGCTCAAAGCCGGCGCGGCGTATCTACCGCTCGATCCGGAATATCCGACAGAACGACTGGCATTCATGCTCGAAGACGCGCGGCCCACGATTGTGCTGACGAAAGCGAGTCTCGTCGAAAATCTTTTTCCACCAAATGGAAACAAAAGTTCTTCCCCTCTCCCCCTGGGAGAGGGGCCAGGGGTGAGGGCCTGCGACGCGCTAAGCCCCCACCCCATCCCTCCCCCAAAGGGAGAGGGTGCTCCTCTTCTCATTCAGCTCGACAAAGAATGGCCGACGATTGCTCAAAGTTCGGAAGCAGACCTTGATTGCGCTCCAGCAAAAGATGATCTGGCGTATGTGATCTACACCTCGGGCTCAACCGGCAATCCAAAAGGCGTGATGATCACGCACGGTAACCTGACAAATTATTTGTTGGCGCTCAATCACGAACTGAAAATCAACGCTGACGATCTTTATTTGCACACTGCTTCGATAGCGTTCTCTTCATCGCGGCGACAGTTGTTGCTGCCACTCTCGCAGGGTGCGGGAGTGGTTGTTGCTACTTCGAATCAGCGCAAGGATCCGCTCGCGTTGTTTCAAATGATCAAGGCGCGCGCAGTCAGCGTGATGGATGCGGTACCGTCCTTTTGGCGCAACTGCACGACGATTATCGGCGGGCTTCCTGAGAATGAAAGGCACGAGCTGCTCGATAACCGGTTGCGACTGATGCTTTCGGCGAGCGAACCGTTGTTGAGCGAGATTCCGCGAAAGTGGATGATTGACTTCAATCATCCGGCCCATCACGTTCACATGTTCGGACAAACAGAAACGGCCGGCATCGTGGCGCTGTTTCATGTGTCACGCAATTTTGCGAGCGAGACCCACGTTCCAGTGGGCAATCCGATCGCGAACACCGACATTTATGTGCTGAATGAAAATCAGCAACCATGCGCGATCGAAGAGGCGGGCGAGTTATATATCGGTGGCGCGGGAGTTGGCCGCGGTTATCTGAATCGATCGCAGCTCACCGCGGAAAAGTTTATTGAGCGCGACGGCGAGCGGCTTTATCGCACCGGTGACTGGGCGCGAGTAGCAGCGAATGGCCAAATTGAATTCGCCGGCCGGCGCGATCAGCAAGTAAAGCTGCGAGGCTTTCGTATCGAGCTGGGTGAGATCGAAGCAGCCTTGTCACAGCATCCGTCCGTTCGAGAGTGCGTGGTTGTCGTGCGCGAATCGTCGAATGGCACAGGCGATAAGAAACTGGTTGCCTATTTTGTTCCGCACAATGATGGTGTAAGCGTCAGTGATTTGCGCGCATTTCTGAGCGCGCGCGTGCCGGATTACGCCGTTCCTCCCGCGTTTTTAGAACTAAAGTCGCTCCCGATCTCCGCCAACGGAAAAGTGGATCGTCTGCGTTTGCCTGAGCCTGAAATCTCAAGAGCGGGCGTTTCTGCCCATTTTGTCGCCCCACAAAATCCGTTCGAAATTCGCCTGGCGCAAATCTGGTCAGAGGTGCTGTCAATTGACGTCATCGGCCGCGATGATAATTTTTTCGAGCTCGGCGGACATTCGTTACTGGCGGCGCAAATCGCCGCGCGCGTGCGTAATGAGTTCAACGTCGAAACACCGCTACACACTTTCTTCGCGTGTCCAACGGTTTCCCTGTTGGCGGCTCAGATGCAAGAAGGGACGAAGGGCCGGCTCGCAACCGAGCCCATCTTGCAGCTTCCGAAGCTATGCGTGCACGAGCGCGGCAACGAAGCGCCACTGTCGTTCGCACAGCAGCGGCTCTGGTTCATGAATCAGTTAGAGCCAGACAGTTCGTCGTACAACATCCGCCGGGCAATGCAGATCAACGGCGCGCTCGATGTCGATAAGTTGCGGCAGGCCCTGGAAGCGATCGTCGCTCGTCACGAGATTCTACGGACCAGCTTCGTGTCGCATGATGGACACCCGGTGCAGGTCATCAATCCCTCGCTGGGCACGCCGCTGGAGTTTATGGACCTCAGAGGACTTACGGTTGCCGAGCGCGAAGCTGAAGTTGAGCGCGTGGCTGCCGCCGAAGGGCAAAAGCCTTTCGATCTAGCTGGCGATCCGCTCCTGAGAGTCAGATTGTTGAGGCTTAGTGATGACGAGCATCGCTTGCTCCTGACAATCCACCACATCATCAGCGACGGGTGGTCCGTCGGCGTATTCATGAGCGAACTCACAGCGCTTTATGATGCCTTCAACGCGGATCAGAACCCTGACTTGCCGTTGCTGCAAATCCAATATGCGGACTTTGCTCTCTGGCAACTAAGTTGGCTCAAGGATGAGGTGCTGGAACAACAACTGACTTATTGGAAACAGCAACTCAAAGACGTTCCGGCCTCTTTAGAGCTTCGCACTGACTATCCGCGGCCTCCAGTACAGAGTTTTCGTGGCGCTCAACAATCCGTGTTGTTGCCGGCCGATCTCTGCGAGGCGATTAAGACGCTCGGTCAGCGGGAAGGCGTGACCCTGTTCATGACTCTGCTGGCGGCGTTTCAGACTCTGCTGTACCGCTATAGTGGACAAGACGACATAGTTGTAGGCTCGCCAATAGCGGGTCGCACCCTGGTCGAAACTGAAGCACTGATCGGCTTCTTCGTAAACACACTTGTCTTGCGATCCGATTTGTCCGGCAATCCAAGTTTTCGCGAACTGCTGGGCCGGATTCGCGAGACGGCGCTGGGCGCGTACACGCATCAGGATGTGCCGTTTGAAAAGCTGGTCGCAGAGTTGCACCCCGAACGAAGCCTGGACCGCACGCCGCTGTTCCAGGTGATGTTCGCCCTTCAGAATGCTCCGATGCCGCCTCAGTCCCAGGTAAACGGATTGATGCTGACGCCGGTCGAACTGGAAAGCACAACCGCGAAATTCGATCTCACGCTTGACGTTGTCGAGGAAGGCAGAGCGCTTCGCGTTTCTCTTAAATACAACACAGACCTGTTTGCGGCTGCGACTATCAGTCGCATGCTCGGACACTTTCAGGCTTTGCTCAATGCGGTCGCGGAGGATGCCCGGCAGCGGATTGCAGAACTGGTATTACTCACGGAGAAAGAGCGCCGGCAACTGCTGGTCGAGTGGAACGATACCGAAACCGAATATCCTCGCGCGGCATGTGTACATCATTTGTTTGAAGGGCAGGTCGAGAAAACTCCAGCGGCGATCGCGGTCACGTTCGAAGATGAGCAAATCACTTATTACGAGCTCAACCGTCGTGCCAACCAGCTCGCTCAATTCCTCATCAAGCAGGGCGTTGGCCCGGAAGTTCTGGTGGGAATCTGCGTTGAGCGATCGCTGGAAATGGTGATCGGGCTGCTTGGCATCCTGAAGGCCGGCGGCGCCTATGTCCCACTCGATCCGGCCTTTCCGAAGGAACGGTTGGCCTTCATGATCGAAGACGCCAATGTTCCGGTGCTGCTGACCCAGCAAAAGCTTACCGCTGATCTGCCGACGCATCAGGCAAGGCTCGTTTGTCTGGATTCCGATTGGGAGACGATCGCTAATGAGAGCGCGGCAGGCCCGTCCAGTGTGGCTACGAATGACAATCTCGCTTACGTCATTTATACCTCAGGCTCAACCGGAAAACCAAAGGGGGCGATGATCACACATGGGGCTATCTGCAATCGCCTGCTCTGGATGCAGGATGCTTACCAGATCGACGCTTCCGATCGTGTGCTACAGAAGACACCCTTTAGCTTCGACGTTTCAGTATGGGAGTTCTTCTGGCCACTGATTACCGGCGCAACCTTAGTAGTGGCGCGACCCGGCGGCCATCAAGACAGCGCCTATCTCGCCCAGGTGATTAGCGAACAGCAAATCACCACGATGCACTTTGTTCCGTCGATGTTGGCAGTGTTTCTTGAAGAGCAGGGACTGAGGAGTTCCTGCTCCAGCCTGCGCCGAGTGATCTGCAGCGGCGAGGCTCTGCCGTACGAATTGCAAGAGCGATTCTTTGCACGACTCGACGCGGACTTGCACAACCTTTATGGGCCAACCGAGGCAGCCGTGGATGTCACCTTCTGGCAGTGTGAAAGAGGAAGCGCGCGGCAGATCGTGCCCATCGGGCGACCCATTTCTAATATTCAGATGTATGTGCTCGGTGCGGACATGCAACCGGTGCCCGTGGGTGTCGGGGGCGAGCTACACATCGGAGGCATTGGACTGGCGCGTGGTTATCTTAATCGACCCGAGCTGACGGCGGAAAAGTTCGTGAGCAATCCTTTCAGCAGCGGCGCGCAGGCACGGCTCTACAAGACTGGCGACCTCGCGCGCTATTTACCGGATGGAAATATCGAGTACCTGGGTCGTCTCGACGATCAGGTGAAGATTCGGGGGTTTCGGATTGAACTCGGCGAGATTGAATCAACGTTGCGCCAGCACGCGAAGGTGCGCGAGAGCGTGGTGGTGGCGCGCGAAGATACTCCCGGTAACAAAATATTGGTTGGTTACGTTGTGTCCGTTACCGACGCGAAGGTGGACAGCCGAGAGTTGCGGGCATTTCTCCAGGATAAACTGCCCGAATACATGGTTCCCGCGATGTTGGTTGAGCTGCCGGAATTACCCCTAACATCAAGTGGAAAGGTGAATCGCCGGGCATTGCCGGCGCCGGATTATTGCGCCCAATTAGACGAGAGTTACGTCGCGCCGAGGACGATAGTCGAAGAGTTACTCTCAGGCATCTGGGCGGAAGTGTTGAAGGTTCCAAGGGTTGGTGTCAACGACAACTTCTTTGAATTGGGTGGGCATTCCCTCTTGGCGACGCAGGTTGTCTCGCGCGCGCTGAAAACACTTGGAGCGCAGTTACCACTGCGAGCATTATTCGAGGCGCCCACCGTTGCCGGCATGGCCGAGCGCATTGAGGCGTCGCGCGAAGACGCTACGTTGACGACCCTGCCTATTACAGCCTTGCCGCGCGACAATGCGGCCCCGCTATCTTTCGGGCAGCAGAGTTTTTGGGTTCTCGACAGCCTGACTCCAAACACCTCGGCCTATAACATCTTTCGCGTCGTGCGCCTGCGCGGCAAGCTTAATGTGCCAGCATTGCAGAATGCGCTGGACAGAGTGATGGCCCGACATGAATCGACGCGGACAGTCTTCCCATGTGTCAACGGTGAACCGGCGCAGGTGATTCTGGAAAATCAGAAGCTTCCCCTGTCAGAGATCGACCTCAGCTCCTTGTCGGCAGCAGCCCGAGAGCGGCAGCTTCGGCGACTACTGAATGATGAAGCGCAGCGACCGTTTGATCTGGCCCATGGTCCACTGGTACGCGCAGCACTTTTTGCCCTGGATACGGAAGAGCACGTGCTGCTTCTGTCAATGCATCACATCATTGCCGATGATTGGTCGATGGGCATTCTGTCGAGCGATTTGAAGGGGTTGTACGACAGTTTTGTGATGGGCCGGCCGCCGGAGCTTCCTGAATTACCGATTCAATACGCTGACTATGCTCGTTGGCAGCGCGCTGGTTTGCAGGACGGCATTCTCGCCAGACAACTACAATATTGGAAACAACAGCTTGCCGGAGCTCCCAGACTGCTTGAGCTTCCGACAGATCGTCCTCGACCCTCGGCCCTGACTTTGCGCGGTGCGCGACACACAGTTACGTTGCCACTCGATTTACACAACCAGCTTGTGAAGCTAAGCCGGCGCGAGGGTGTTTCATTGTTCATGACGATGCTGGCAGCGTTTCAAACTCTGCTGGGCCACCTCAGTGGCCAGGATGACATTGTGGTTGGTTCTCCGATTGCGGGACGCAACCGGGTAGAAACCGAAAACCTGATCGGCCAATTCGTCAATACGCTGGTGCTGCGCACCTCGCTGTTTGGCAATCCGACGTTCACCGAGCTGCTTAGTCGCGTGCGCGACGTTGCGCTGGGCGCCTTTGCGCACCAGGAAACACCATTCGAGAAGCTGGTCGCAGAGTTGCAGCCGCAACGAAGTTTGAGCCACATGCCGCTGTTCCAGGCAATGTTTGTTTTCCAGAACGCACCGGCCTTCGACTTGCAGCTCAGCGGGCTTTCAATCAGCAGAGAGAAACTATACAACGAGAGTGCGCCGCTGGATCTTACGCTCGAGGCTCGCGAGACGGCCGATGGCGTCCGTTGCGTCTTTGAATACAAGACAGATCTTTTTGATGCGACTACCATCGAACGGCTGGCCGAGCGCTTCCAGCATTTGCTGAAAGGCATTATCGCCGATCCCGAGCAACGCCTCTCCGATCTGTCAATGCTGACCGAATCAGAACGGCATCAACTTCTGGTCGAGTGGAACGACAACCGGGTCGACTTTCCGCAGCACGCTTGCATTCATCACCTGTTCGAAACGCAGGCAGCGAAAACTCCCGAGGCAGTCGCAGCCCAGTTTCGCGACGAGCAGATGAGTTACGGTGAGTTGAATGCGCGCGCCAATCAACTGGCACGCTATCTAATAAACCAGGGCGTGGGCCCTGAAATTCTGGTCGGCATCAGCATCGAGCGAAGCCTCGACATGCTGGTGGCGATTTTCGGCGTGCTCAAAGCCGGCGGTGGTTACGTGCCGCTGGATCCAAATTATCCGCGCGATCGGATTGCCTTTATGATCCATGACGCAGCGCTCCCGCTCGTGATCACTCAGAAGCATTTGGCGAAAGACATTCCGGCAAAGGCGCAACTGCTGTGTATTGACAGCGATTGGGAAAGAATCGCCCGGGAGGGCGCAGACAATCCGTCCGTTAAGGCCGGCGCCGGCAACGTCGCTTATGTGATCTACACGTCAGGTTCGACGGGAAACCCCAAAGGCGTTGCTGTCGAGCATCGCTCTTTGGCGAATTTCACTCTGGCCGCCACCGCGGCTTACGAAATCAAACCTCACGATCGCGTATTGCAGTTCGCTTCGCTCTCGTTTGATTTGAGCGCGGAAGAAATCTACCCGGCGCTCACGCACGGCGCGACGGTGGTGCTGCGCACCGATGACATGATTAGTTCGGCTCGGGACTTTCTGCGTCACTGTGACGAACAGCGGATTTCGATTATCGATTTGCCTACAGCTTACTGGCATGAATTGGCTGGTGCTTTCGCTATCCAGGATTTGCAGCTGCCCGAAAACCTCCGCCTGGTCATTATCGGCGGTGAAAAAGCTTCCCCCGATCGCGTCGACGCCTGGCACAAGCATGTAGGCAACAAAGTGCGTCTGGTGAACACCTATGGCCCAACTGAAACGACTGTGGCGGTCACGATATGTGACCTGAAACCGGATGAGCGGATTGCGAGCGGCATCATTCCGATTGGCCGGCCGATGGTCAACACTTCCGTGTATGTACTGGATCCGGCGCGGAAGCCAGTGTCGATCGGGGTTGCCGGAGAGTTGTATATCGGCGGCCCCGGCGTCGCCCGCGGCTATATAAATCGTCCCGACTTGACTGCCGAAAAATTCATTCGCAATCCATTCGTTGACGATCCTGCCGGCCGCCTCTATAAGACCGGCGACGTCGTCCGTTATCGCGCGGACGGAAATCTCGAGTTCCTGGGTCGAGTCGATAATCAGATCAAAATCCGCGGTTTCCGCGTCGAGCTGGAAGAGATCGAACAGGCCCTGCGGAGTCACGACGGCGTCAGAGATTGCGTAGTCGTCCTTCGCGAAGATCATGACAAGCGCCTGATTGCTTACGTCGTAGCGAAAGCAGCATCAGCTCTTGCCGTTGGCGAACTGCGTAACTTTCTGAAAGCCAAACTTCCTGTTTATATGGTGCCGGCCGCGTTTGAACTGATCGACGCTTTGCCGCTGATGCCGAACGGAAAAATCGATCGGCGCGCGCTGTCGGAATCGCAAGCGCCCGCGGTCGTCAACAATACATTCGTGGCGCCTGTGACTCCGATCGAAGAGTTGCTCGCGTCAGCGTGGCGTGAAGTTCTGCGCGTGAGCCGCGTAGGTGTGCACGACAATTTCTTCGATCTGGGCGGGCACTCTTTGCTGGCCGCGAAAATCGTTTCGAACGTCCGCGACGTTTTGGATGTGCAGTTTGCAATGGTCGATGTGTTTCAGGCGCCGACAGTCCGCAGCCTGGCCGAGCTTCTTTACCCGCGCGTCGAACGAGAATCGCAGAGCGATCTGGCAATGCTGCTGGAAGAAATCGGGGCGATGTCAGAAGCAGAAGCGCAGCGTTATCTCGCTTCGGAATTGCCGCCGCCTGCAGTCGCAATCACGTAGAAAGATTCAGAACTTATGATTGAAACTGTTTCATCAACCTCGAACCTCGGGCAGCAACTCGCGGGGCTTTCACCTGCCCAGCGCGCGTTGCTTGAGCTGCGTCTGATGCAGAAAAATGGCCGCGCGAAACCTGCGCGCCCGCGAATCAAGCGTCAAGCCAATCGTAAATCCGGACCGCTTTCTTACCACCAGCAAGGGCTTTGGCTGCTAAACCAATTAACGCCGGGCGAGTCGCTCTATCACACTTCGACCGCGATGCGGCTAACTGGAACTCTCAATGGCGATGCTTTAAAGAAGGCTTTGCAATCGATTGTCGATCGTCATGAATCGCTGCGAACAATCTTCAAGACCATAGATGGAACGCCGGCGCAGATCGTCGAAGAGTTTTCACTTGAGTTGCCCTTGATTGATCTCAGCGAAAGCCTTGAAAGCGATCGCGAAGCTGAGGCGTTGCGCATCCTGCGTGACGAGGCTCGCCGTCCATTCGATCTATCGCAGGGGCCGTTGACCAGAGCGGTTCTGGTGCGCCTGCACGAGCGCGAGCACATTCTGCTGGTGACGATGCATCACATCGTCACCGACGGTTGGTCGATCGGAATTGTTCATCGCGAGCTATCCAAACTTTATGAAGCGTTTATGTCAGGTAAGCCCGCGCCGCTTCCCGAATTGCCGATTCAGTACACCGACTACTCGGCGTGGCAGCGAGAGTGGTTCGACGGCGAGATTTATGATTCGCAGCTTGCCTATTGGAAGCAGCAGTTTGCGACCTTGCCGCGCGCGCTTGAATTGCCTGCCGACCACCCGCGCGCGAAGACCCAGGCGCATCGAGTTTTTCGCGGGGCGCAGCAAACGATCACTTTGCCCGTGGATCTTACGCGGCGCATCAGGATGCTTTGCCAGCAAGAAAAAGTCACGCTGTTCATGATGTTAATGGCCGCGTATCAAATCCTCTTGCATCGTTACACCGGGGAAGAAGACATCGTGGTTGGTACACCCATAGCAGGCCGGCAGGTTCCCGAGACGGAAGATCTGATCGGCTTATTCATCAACACGCTCGCCATGCGCACGCCTCTCTCCGGCGACGCTACCTTTCGCGACATACTGAATCGCGTGAAGCAAGTCGCGCTGGGTGCGTATGCGCATCAGGATCTACCGTTCGACCGCCTCGTCAAGGAGTTGCAGCCCGAAAGAACGTTGGCGCACAACCCGCTGTTTCAAGTGATGTTGGTGCTGCAAAGCGAAGAGACTTTGTCGCTGCAACTTCCCGGACTCGAAGCCCAGCACTATCGCGTGGGAAATTTCACGGTCGATTTCGATCTCACGCTGGACGTTGTCAAGCGGGACGAACAACTCGTTTGTCTGTTCGAATCCAATGCCGATTTGTTCGAGCCAGACACGATCCTGCGCATGATGGGCCATTTTCAAACCGTGTTAGAAGCTATTGTTAACAACCCGGAGCAAATGATTTCCAGTTTGCCGCTCTTGACGGAAGCCGAACGAATCGAGTCGTTGCCGCTGTCGCCGATGGGCAAAATTGACCAGCGCGCGCTGCCCCCGAATGAATTCAAACGCGAAGCTGAAAAAGTTTTCGCCGCGCCCAGCAACGAACTGGAACTGAAGCTTGCGAAAATCTGGGAAGAAGTCCTGAATGTGCGGCCAATTGGGACGGACGAAAACTTTTTCGAGCTCGGCGGCCATTCGCTGATGGCGGTTCGGCTGTTCGCGCAAGTCGAAAAAGCTTTCGGCCGGAATCTTCCGCTGGCGACGCTGTTTCAAGCACCGACAGTGAGACAACTCGCGCGCGTCCTCCATGACGAAGGATGGCGCGCCGCATGGTCATCTTTAGTAATGATTCAGCCGGGGCGTGCGCACACTCCGTTCTTCTGTGTTCATGCTGCCGGCGGCAACGTGCTCGAGTATCACGACCTCGCGCGACTGCTGGGACCGGATCAGCCATTCTACGGATTTCAGTCGAGGGGCCTTGATGGAAAATCTGAGCCGCACACGAACATCAAAGAAATGGCCGCGCATTACCTTAAGGAGATGCGTGAGATTCAACCCGAAGGTCCATATCTTCTGAGCGGACGATCGTCCGGCGGCACGATTGCATTCGAGATGGCGTGTCAGCTTGAAGCGATAGGAGAGAAGGTGGCATTGCTCGCGCTGCTCGATACTTATCCGGCGGGTTACTTCAAATTGTTGCCGGGTTCAGCGAGTTTGGGTCAGCGCCTCGGTCGTCGCGCAAAGAAGTGGCAGACGCACTTGATCAATTTGCGCGCGCTAACGATCGGAGACAAGGTTCGTTATCTGCTGAATAAGCTGCATTACGCTCCGGCAAAAGCGAAGCACAAGATCTATCGTCGCGCCTACAAACTTTATAAGAAATTTGGCAGGCCTTTGCCGCCGGTCCTTCAGAATATTGAAGAGATTAATTTCGTGGCGGTGAAAGATTACGAACCGCAGGTTTATTCGGGCGATGCCACGCTATTTCTCGCAAGCGATCTCACTTCCGATTATGACCTGCACGACGGCTGGAAAGAATTAGTACGAGGCAACATCGAGGCCCACGAAATCTCTGGCGACCACATCAACATGATCAAAGAGCCTCATGTGGGCGCGTTGGCTGAGAAGCTGCGGGAGTGCATTGAGCGCACTCAGAAAAAAAGTAAGGCGGCCTAGCTTCTCCGCCCCACCAAAAAAAGAATTGCCCTCGAATTGCTCATTTATTCATGGTAACCGTCTGCCTTTTCAGAGCGGTGATGTTTTCGCGGCGTCGAGGCTGAATCATTGCAAGCAGAGTCCCCTAAAAAGTTCTTCAAGTACGCGTTTTTGCTAGCGGTTTTCGCGATCCTTGTTCCCGCTCAAGCTTCTGCGCAATGCAGCGGAGAGCGCTGGCCAGTGAAGGTTGGCACTGATTTGGATGCGTCGACCGTGAATTTGAATGCGCCAACCGCCACGACCATCGCGAACCTGATTGCGATCGCCACCCCGAAAACGCTTCAGGACAACAAGCGACAAGCTGCCGAAAAGAAGCTCTACGTCGTCAATGCGACGCTCAAGAAGTATGCGCTGATGTACGACCTGGACTATCACATGGTGATCGCCGACGCGGCGGGCCATACGATGATCGCAGAGATTCCATCACCGAGCTGCGTTCCCGCCGGCAGTCCTTTCGCCGCCGGCATCGCGCACGCGCGCGCGCAGTTCGACGCGATGTTCACCGCGACCGACACGTTTCAATCGGTCGATGTGCCGGTGCGAATTACCGGGGTTGGTTTTTTTGATTATCTCGAAGGACAGTCAGGCCAGGCGTCGAATGGGGTCGAGTTGCACCCCATCATCGATATTACTTTTGATTCGACATTCACTCTTTCTGCTTCGCCACAAACGTTGACGATCAATCAAGGCAATTCGGGAGCGTCAGTTATCACGTCGAATCTTTCCGGGCCATTCAATTCGAGCGTGGCCCTTTCGGTTTCAGGATTGCCGTCGGGAGCCACTGCGAACTTCAGTCCGTCATCGATCATCGGGCCGGGTTCCGGCTCTTCCGTTTTGACGATCACGGCGGGCGCCGCCACGCCATTGGGGACATACAACCTCGTTGTCAATGGAACCGGCGGCAGCCAGACGCACCCAGTGACGATCAATCTAACGGTAGGCAACGGCGATAGCTCGACACAGCAGTTGCTTGGGAATCCGGGATTTGAAAGCGGTTCGGCGAATCCAACTCCGTGGACCGCGACGGCGGGCGTCATTGATAATTCGGCTACCCACGCATCGCACACCGGATCATGGAAGGCCTGGCTCGATGGCTACGGGGCCGCGCACACCGATACGATATTTCAGAAGGTGAGCATCCCTTCTAATGCAGCAAGCGCAATGCTTTCATTCTGGCTGCACATCGACACCAAAGAAACGAGCGCAACGGCGGCCAACGATACCTTGCAGGTGCAGATTCGAAACTCTACCGGCGCGGTTCTGGCGACGCTGGCTACTTATTCAAATCTTAATCCGATCGCTGATTACTCGCAGGTTTCATTCGACGTCAGCTCATATAAAGGACAGACGATTCAGGTCTATCTCGTCGGCACAGAGAATGGCAGTCTGCAGACGTCTTTCATCGTCGATGATTTTGC
This sequence comes from Pyrinomonadaceae bacterium, assembly GCA_036403735.1. Classification (GTDB taxonomy): domain Bacteria; phylum Acidobacteriota; class Blastocatellia; order Pyrinomonadales; family Pyrinomonadaceae; genus UBA11740. The sequence goes on along the minus strand of DASWQK010000664.1, from coordinate 8,673 downwards.
TTTGAATGCGAGCACAAGCGGATCTGCTGGTGACTTCACGATTTCTGCAAACCCTGCGGCAATTCTAATGACGCAGAGTAGCTCGAGCACGTCCACGATCGCGACTACGATCTCTGGCAGCTTTAGTTCTGCGATCGCGCTCAGCGCGTCAGGTCTACCGGCCGGCGCGACGGCGAGCTTCAGTCCATCTTCGATCGCAGTGCCCGGCAACGGTTCATCTACACTTACTTTTCTTGCCGGCAGCGCGACAGCAACCGGAACTTACAATGTGATCGTCAGTGGGAGCGGTGGCGGAAAAACTCATACGACGGCAATCAGCGTAACTGTTACCAGCAGTGGTGGCGGCACGACCCAACAGTTGCTCGGCAATCCGGGTTTCGAGAGTGGGTCATCGAACCCTTCGCCATGGTCGGTAACGACGGGGGTGATCGACAACTCGAGCTTAGAAGCGGCGCATTCAGGATCGTGGAAAGCGTGGTTGAACGGCTACGGCGCAGTTCATACCGATACGCTCCTTCAGCCGGTGACGATTCCGTCCCTCGCAACGAATGCTTCACTGTCTTTCTGGTTGCACATCGACACGATGGAAACCACGACGACTAATTCTTACGACACGCTGAAAGTGCAGGTACGAAACTCGTCAGGTTCGGTGCTGGCGACGCTCGCCACTTATTCGAACCTTAACGCCGCGACCGGATTCACGCAGGTATCGTTTGATTTGGGCGCTTACAAGGGACAAGCGATCCAGATTTATTTAGTAGGCGTCGAAGATTCCAGTCTAAGAACTTCATTCGTGGTGGATGACTTTGCTTTGAATGCGACAACGCCGTAGTATCGCCGAGCTAAGATAATCAGATGAAATTCAAATCGCTCATTTTCGTGATGCTCGTATTGGCAGCTAACACTGCGCGTTCGCAGGGGCCCTGGCCGCAGGAGCGATCTGAACAACGCGAAGAAGCCGTTACCAACGAGGACGGCGGCCGCTCTTATCTGGTGTTACCGGCGGCCGGCCCACTGGTCGGCCTGGCTAAACCAGGCGCAGGTATCGGAGACTTGCAGCAGCACAGCATCTTTCTCGGCAGCGGTTGGGCCGATCCATCTCTGCGGGCGCGCGAATCCAGGTTGAGTAGCTTGCTCGCCATGATTCACGATCACGCGCAAATGGACGAGATTGCCCAGGCCGGCTTTACGAATAGATTTGGCCCAACTTTCACGCTCGAGAAACTCGACGTTACGGACAATCGAAAGATCAGCGACCTCGAGATTCAGGACATCCTCGCGGGATTGTTTGCCAACGGGCCGCTGACAGAGCCGCAAGCGGACTCTGTCTACATCGTTTTCCTGGATCCGGGATTGCAGTCCACACTGCGCTCGCTGACAGCGGGCAAACACTATCTCGCCTACCACAGTTTCTTTAATGCCTCCGGCTCGAAGGTTCACTACGCCGTCGTTCCCTATCAAGCCGACTCGACCGCTGCTTATCAAATCGCGCTGCGAACACTGGTGGTGGCTGCGCTGCACACCCAAGAGAATCCTCAATAGTCCGTTCGATTAATCAAGCCCACGCCTCAGGACAATTGTGGTAAACTCCCGCTCGGAAAGACGAGAGATGGGAGTTCTGCGCTGTGTATAGATGCCGTTCGCTCGTGCCACCAGCCCCTCGCTTAACAGAGCATGGCTCGCGCCTCTTCTTTTCGCCACTTCTCTCCGCGGCTCATAAAACTCGATAAAGTGTCTTTGTTGGAGGTCATCATGAAAAAGTTTTTTGTTCGCGCTGTTGTTGCGTTCGCGCTCGTGTTTGCGGTCAGCGTGCCGGTTCTCGCTGATACGATTCGCCTGAAAGACGGGAGCGTCATTCGCGGGCAGATCGTCAGCTTTAAGAACGAGCAGTTCACGATTCTGGTGGGCAGCGGCGCGCGTGGGCGAAAGAGCCGCATCACGGTTTACATGGAAGACGTTGATTCGATCGACTTCGACTCGACCGGTAACACGAGCGGCCCAGCGGAGGACAACAATAGTTCGCAAACGACTTATCAACCTCCTTATCAGCAGCCGGCGAATAATCAGCCGCCGTATCAACAGCCCACGAATCAGACATCGAACCAACCGGGTTATCAGCCGCCGCCGACGAACAACACGACGCAACCGTCGACAAACAATCCCGCGTTCTTTCAAATAAACGTGAAGGTGCGCGCAGATAATGCCAGCAACGGATGGACCAACAGCGGATTGGTTGTGCGGCGCGGACAGCGCTTGCGAATCAGCGCTTCGGGCCGTGTGAGCCTGGGCACTAACCGTTATGCGACCCCGGATGGGCTCCCGAACATTCCTGATCGCGACAAACTGATGCGCAATCAGCCGACTGGCGGATTGATCGCAGTCATCGGCGACGACAACGACGATTTTATTTTTGTTGGCCGCGGCCGGGACTTCGTCGCCCAGCGGGATGGCGTGCTGTTTCTGGGCGTGAACGAAGGAAATCTCGGCGACAATTCGGGGAATTTCGACGTCGTAATCGAGGCGGAAGCCTCAGGCTCGCGGTAAGAGTTTGGAGTTCCACCTTCAGGCGGCCCTTATTTTCAATCGCCGCCTAAAGGCGGAACTCCGAACAAATCCATCGCGCAAGTTGCCAACGCGCCCTACGTATCCCGCATCACAAACCTTCAGGCCGCAGCCCGTTAGCTTGACCACGCTCGGTCGCGCGCCATATAGTCACTTTCAGTTGCATCGGCCTGCCTCTGAGTCCGGAAAAGGATCGTTTTATGAGCATTACACCGCGGCGCACTCTCTTCTTAGTTAGCCTACTTGTATTCAATTTTTGCCTGGGTCCCACGTCTTTGGTTTTACCGCAGTCAAGGCGCCAGCCACCGGCATCGGATCAAAAAAAGAACAAACGGCCGGATCCGACGCAGCAGACTGATGAGCAAAAACCGGAAACGCTGCCACCCGACATTGCCGGGAAACAGCAGGAGGCGGAAAAACTCAGCGTTACCACGAACCTGGTCAACGTCGACGCCGTCGTCTACAACAAAAAGACCAGCCAGCCACAGCTCAATTTGAAGCAGGCTAACTTTGCCATCTTCGTTGATGGCGTCAAAAAAGACATCACGAATTTTGCGACTCCTGAAGCTCCGATCACGGTCAGCCTCGTGGTTGAATACAGTAAGACGTCGGAAATCCTTGGTCTTTACGGCAGTGGCGGCATGGAAGCCGGGCAGATGGAAGTTATTCGGCCGACCGCGATGTTTCTTTCCCAGTTTATTAAGCCGGAAGACTACGTTTCCGTTATTGCCTATGACATGCGGCCGACGCCCCTGACTGACTTCACCAACGATCCGGTTCGCATCCAGCAGGTGATCAGTCTCTTGCTGCACAATCAGCCCGCTTTCAGCGACAGCAATCTTTATGACGCGCTGAAGTTAACGCTGGTCGGCGGCCGCGGCGATGCGGTCGTGCTTGAAGATTCGAAACAGCGGACGGCGGAATACTCGGGAATGGTTTCGGTGCCGGGCGGCCGTCGCAAAGCTGTTTTGCTGGTCGCGTCTGGCCTGGATACCTTCAGCAAGATCAATATGGACCAGGCGCGCAAGATCGTGCAGAACTCCGGCATTCCAATCTATATCATCGGCACGGGGCAAATGTTCCAAAAGAAGTACGGCGATAGGATGGATCCTGGGCAGGGATCAAATATCCGTGGCATACCGATCGACCGCATGACGTTCCTGCAAGCCGACAACACAATGAAGACGTTCGCCAAAGAGAGCGGCGGTGCTTTTTATCCCGTGACCTTTGAAGGCGAATTGCCGGAGGTGCTCAGTTCAATCAACGCGCTGCTTCGCAGCCAATACAGTCTCGGCTTCAAGCCTGACGATGTTGCTGACGGCAAGTCACACAAGATCGTTGTTAAGGTTGATGTCGACGGCGACGGGCAGTACGACGACAAAGCTTATGCTGTGCGCGCGCGCGAAGTTTACAACGCGCCGAAAGGCGATGCCTCCAGCAATGGGAAGACGGGCGGCGGAAAGCAATAGGCAGTAAGCAGAAAGCAGAAGGCAGTAAGCGAATAACGAAACGCGGAGAATCGATCTCTCGATTCTCCGCGTTATTGTATTGGGCTTGCTGCTTTTTGCTTCCTGCCTTCTGCCTACTGGTTTCTCAGCTCTTCCACTCACCCTTTTCAATAATCGTCTTACCGTCCAGGGTGACAGTGCATCCGGGCAAATGACCGCCGGCGTCAAATGTCGCCTTGTTGTCACCGCCGGTCCATGTATTAAAACCTGTGCCAACGCTCACCATTCCGGCCTGCACCCAGTTGCCGACTTTGCTGGCCGGCCAAATCTTCAAGCTGGGATTGATGCCGAAATCGATATAGCTAAACAAATCTTTTCCGGGATCGCTTGTTGCATCATAGTCTTTCTTCAAGGCATCAAAGCCCGGTCCCGACCCGTTCATCGAGGTCATCTTTCCGGCTGCGAAAACCAGCGTCAGATTGGTAATTTCTTTGCCGCGATAGAATTCCTGAGCGATCACAACTTTGCCTTCCGCGCTCCCGGCAACCGGAGCTGCATAAACTTCGCCCGCGGGCAGAAATACCGAAACCGCCGGGCCACCTTTCTGCAGATCTTCAGCGGAGATGATTCCATCGCTCACAAAGAAAGGACGCGCGTCGATCTTGATTTTCAGATCGGTGCCTTCGGGACTCGTGATGTGCAATTCTTTTCCGGCCGACAAAGTAGCTTTGACCTTCTCGCCGGTAGTTTGCACGCCGGAATAGTCGGCATTGACCGCCGACCAGAAAGTTTTGGTCAAATCATCCAAAGAAATTCCTAAGCGCTTTGCTCGCCAATCGGTCGGATATAGATCGTTCCCAATCTCCACCTGGCGAACATTGCGCTTTTGAAAAAGTTCACCCACCGGCGCGCCGGTCTTTGCAGTGTTGGCAAGGCGCGTCGGGGAAACATCGGCGAGAACACCTTCGACTTCGTTTGAGTCGACATTGATCGCCACTGTCGGCAGGGTTGCCAACTTCAGATCAAAATCAGGTGCCTGAGTGTCATACTTCTCCGGAACCTCCTCGTAGTATTTCTTAGCCATGCGATCGCTGCTCACGCTAAGCAGCGGGAATGCGCCGACTTTTCGCGTGTCCGTGTTCAAGTCTTCGAGCAATTCAAAATCGCGCACGCCACCGTTGATGAATACGACGTCGTTCTCTTTGACCCCGGCGACTTGCGTGATGATCCGGTTCGAAACAGCCTCAGCATCGTAGGCAGCAGTCTTTTTCGGAGCTTCCGGACTAGCAGCGGCAATCTTATTTTCGTTGGTTGGCGGTTGGTTAGTTTGCGGTTGGCAGGACATCAACGTGATCCCCGCGACGATTGATACAGTTAGCAGGACAGTGCGACGCATGATAAGAACTCCTTCGCTCGACTTGTGTTGGAAAGCACGACGCTTTTATGCCAAATAGCCGTGAGAGTCAACTATTTGGAGTGCGGTGGCGAGCGTAGCCGCGACACTGCTCTAGATGGTCCTGATAGCTTTCAGAGTCACCTCAAATCCGGAGCGCCGTCGCCGCTTTGCTCTGCCGGCGCACTCAAAAGGCTCTTGCTCTCTCGCATCGGCGACGTGTAAAGTAGCGCTGTCTTTCCCTTAATAAACTCCCCGCTTTGCAAAAGACTAGTCGGAGGTCACACGGATGTCGAGCGAAAGCATCACCCCCGAAGAAGCCGCGCGCGCAATCGAGTATCCGGACAAAGTCAGTTTCGAACCGGACAATCCATTTCTGGCGAACTTTCGTCCATACATTCCGGCGGAAGCGCACCTGCGTGAACTGACGCTGTTGCCGCTGATCATGGGGACCTTTCTCGGCATGGTCTTTGGCGCGTCTTCGCTTTATCTGGTTTTGAAAGTCGGGTTAACCGTCAGCGCTTCGATTCCCGTGGCGGTGATTTCGATCACGGTGTTCCGAGCTCTCTCTAAGATAAGAATTGCTCCAATAGCAATCCGCGCAATCTTAGCGATTCTTTTTCTCGCCGCAGGTATAGCCAGCATTTATTTTCTAATCAGCGCCGGCGCACCGATTTATTGGGTCGCGCTGGTTGGAATTCTTTTTCTAGGTCTCACATGGTTAGCGTTTAATGGATCGCTCGACGCGACGATCCTCGAAAACAACATCGTGCAGACCGCTGGTTCAGCGGGAGAGTCGATCGCATTCGGTGTGGGCGTGACGATGCCGGCGATCATGATCCTCGGACTGGATTTGGAAGTCACCCGCGTGATGCTGGTCGCGATACTGGGCGGACTACTGGGAATCCTGATGATGATCCCGCTCCGGCGCGCCTTGATTGTCGCCCAGCATGGCCATTTGAAATATCCGGAAGGCACCGCTTGCGCTGAAGTTCTGAAAGCCGGAGCTTCCGATGAATCTCGCGCCGCGGCGCATCGCGCCGGCGACGTCGTTGACGAGACTGAGCAAATGGGCGCGAAGACAATCTTCGCGGGTTTGGGCGTCGGCTTTCTCTATCAGGTGCTGATGACCGGCCTCAAAGGTTGGAAGGACACGCCGGAGAAGGTCTTCGGCGCGCCGTTCAAAGCCGGATCGATCTCGGCGGAGATTTCGCCGGCGCTGTTGGGCGTCGGCTACATCATCGGTCCGCGCATCGCCTCGATCATGTGCGCGGGCGGCGTGCTTGCTTATCTGGTCTTAATTCCCGCGATTAAGTTTTTTGGCTCTGGCATGACGACGCCACTTGCGCCCGGCACGGTTCCGATTAGCGAGATGAGCCCTTCGCAGATTCGCGGCGCATACATCCTGTACATTGGCGCCGGAGCCGTGGCTGCGGGCGGGATCATCAGTCTGTTTCGATCGCTGCCCACGATTTGGCATGGATTGAAAGGTGGTCTGGCGGACCTGCGTGGCGGATCGGCTGCCAGCGCCGGCGCGCCGCGCACCGATCAGGACATGTCTATGAAGGTCGTCATCGGCGGGATCATCGTGCTGGTCGTCATGATCATGTTGTTCCCGCAATTGAATCTTAAGTTCAATTTGATAGGCGCGATCTTGATTGTGGCGTTTGGTTTTCTGTTCGTCACTGTCTCTTCGCGACTGACCGGCGAAATCGGATCATCTTCAAATCCAATTTCCGGAATGACAGTAGCCACGTTGCTGCTGACGTGTCTGATCTTTTTGGTTATTGGCTGGACTGGACCAAGCTATTACATCACCGCGCTTTCGATCGGCGGCATCGTCTGCATTGCTTCGTCGAACGGCGGCACGACCTCGCAGGATTTGAAAACCGGATTCCTGGTCGGCTCTACGCCAAAGTATCAGCAGATTGCGATCCTCATTGGCGCGTTTGCGTCGGCGCTCATCCTGGGGCCGATTCTTTTGGTGCTGAACGACTCAGCGACCGTGTACGTGCCGCGTCTGAGTTTCGAGCCGGCAACAAAGTCGGTGATGGTCGATCCGGGCAAAGTAAATGCCTTGCCGAACTTCACGGATCAAATCAAGCCGCCCGCGGCAGGGAACTACCGGGTCCTGAAAAACGACGCGTCCAACCCGATGGTTACCGGACTTGATCCGGGCGAATACCTCGTCGACGGCTCGGGCAAAGTCGCTTACAAAATGGAAGAAAATTTTCCGGCGACGCTGAACGTCGATCCTTCCCAGGCCGGTGCTCCCGAAAAACTGAAAGGGCCGCAGGCGAATTCGGATCCAGGATTGTATCGCCCGTATCACAAGACCGACACGGCGGGGGGGCCGGCGGGCCGCTACCTGGTTAGCGATCAAGGCGTGCCGGTCTATCTCGCAGATCCCGGAATCAACGGCATTCACAAAACGCGGCCGGACGGATCGCAGGTCACCAAGTACGATGCGCCGAAGGCCACCTTGATGTCTTACATCATCAAGGGGATCTTGAACCGGCAATTGCCATGGGGCCTGGTTCTGCTCGGCGTGATGATCGCGGTCGTCCTCGAAATGAGCGGCATTCCATCGCTGGCCTTTGCGGTTGGCGTCTATCTGCCACTCTCATCGTCGAGCCCGATCTTCATCGGCGGCATGATTCGCTGGTTGGTCGATAAGTACCTGCGGAAAAAGTTGCAGCACAAGAGTCTTAGCGAGGATCAACTGGTAGCCGAGACTGACAAGAGCCCGGGGGTGCTGATGGCTTCGGGTTACATCGCCGGCGGCGCGCTGGCCGCGATCGTGATCGCGATCCTCCAGGGTGTGCCGAGGCAGGGACTAGTCAACTTTAATAAAGCAGTCGAGGATTGGTCGACGGCGCATAATCCCTTGTTCGGCGCGGCCAACGGCGATTTGCTGTCGATGATCCCGTTCATCATCCTGATGTTGCTGCTTTATTTAGTTGGTCGTGAAGTCATTCTCAGAACCAAAACGCGTGGAGCAGGCTGATCGAACCTTTTCCGCTCGAACGGAATCTGACTGAATAATATTGCGAGGCGCGCCTTTAGTTAATAAGTTGAGCGCGCCTCGCAGTCTATCGGCGCCAGGGATCAATACTATGTCCGCTAAAAGACTTCTCTCAAGATCGATTATTTTGCTCGCCGCTCTCTCGCTTGTCTTCTCAGCGACGTCATTTGTGGCGCACGCGCAGACTCAGCGTGGACCTTCCGACGTCGTCCGCGCATTTTATAAGGCCTTGCGCGAGCATCGTT
>DASWQK010000663.1:0-3293 GCA_036403735.1 Pyrinomonadaceae bacterium | reverse complement strand
CGATAGTGCGGAGAATTATTGGCGGCAGTCTTCATTAGGCGATGAAATCATTTGCTCATTGATTCATTGGTTCATTGAATCATTTAATACAGTCCACGGTTCAATGAGTCAATGAATCAATGATTCAATAGGAGATTACGCAAATTAATAATTTACGCTACTGCGACTTGCCGCGCATCGGAGTGGCAAAGCCATTGCATCGTTTCGTGCCCGAACAACCCGGTCGCTTCGCCTACAATTACTGATGTTGCGTCTTACACCTTCTGAAGGCTTAATTAACACTTATGTGGAAAGTCATACTCTTAGTTTGCGCGCTTACCCTCATGGCCCAGGAACCAGGAGATCGCCGGCTGCTCTCATCGCCTGACAGTCCCGAGATGAATCGACGCGCTCCGGATGTCGCCCATGTGCGATTGGAAACAACCAGGGGCATCATTCGTTTGGAAATGCGGCGAGCGTGGGCGCCACACGGAGTCGATCGTTTCTACAATCTGGTGCAACACGGCTTCTATGATCAGGCGGCGGTGTTTCGCGTCAGAGCGGGAACGTGGGCACAGTTCGGAATCAACGGCGATCCAAAGATCGCGCAGCTCTGGCGGAATCGCACGATTCCTGACGACCCGCGCGTGGAGTCAAACACGCTTGGTGCAGTCGCGTTTGCTTTCAAGGATCCAAATGGACGAACGACGCAAGTGTTCATCAACCTGCGAGACAATTCTGCGAACTTCGATAAGGAACCCTTCGTGCCGATCGCGAAGGTGGTCGAAGGAATGGACGTTGCGCATGCACTCTACTCTGAATACGGAGAAACGGCGGGCGGTGGAATTCGGGCCGGAAAACAAGACCCGGTGTTTGCCGGCGGTAATGAGTTTCTGAAACGCGAATTTCCGCGTTTGGATTACATCTTGAAAGCAACCATCGAGCGATGAATAGAACTGCCCCTAATGCGCGTGTGGTTTGATTATTTCACCGAGCAGATCCGGTTGCATGGCATCGCGCTCTAAATGTGGATAACGCTCGCCGCCGCGATAAGCCACTCTGTAGTTTTCCTGGAAGCCGCCATTCTTGACGCGCAAATCGATCGGCATCGCGGCATTCCTGGTCGCCGCGATTGCATCATGCAGCGCATCAGCCGACCATGCGCGTCCATTCACTCCAACGATTTTCATGCCGGGCGCGAGTCCGGCTTTGGCGGCCGGCAGTTCCGGATTGACGTCAAGCACCACACCTTCGGTGCTTAAAATTAAACCGATCGAATAGGTAAGGTTCATGAACTTGCGCTGTTGCTCGTTGAACTTCACCTCTTCGTTTGGCGTCTCGTTGTAAACCAACTTCCAACCGCCGCTCGTAATTCCACCCAGCGGCGCGCGCACCGCGATCATGTTGACACGCTCGTTCAAGAACCCGCGCCAGTCGTAAGGCGTCACCTCGTTGAGCGTGTTCGCGATGTCGTCGAAGGTATAGGTCCTGACCATCGGTCCGGTGTCCAGACCGCCGTGAAATTTGTGGCAGAAATCATCAAGCGACAACTTGCCCTGACTTTGCCGGCGGATAATCACATCGGCTTCCATCCAAAGCAACAGTCCCTCGAAATAATAATCGACGCGCCGCCGGTAATTCATCCACGCGCGCGGCGACGAATAAGTAAACTGCACCGCGGTTGCGGTATCGACGAGTGGCCGCCATTTTCGTCCTGATTGATTGTCCATTTCCGCAGCAACCGCCGCCACCGACTCGCGAAAATTCTCCGAGGTCCAGAGACCGCTGCGCGCCGGCAAAACTTTTCCGAGATATTCGGTTAAGCCTTCATAGACCCAAAGCAGATCGCCCTGCATCGGTTGTTCGAAATCCGGAGTCGTGAGATCCGCGGGCCGGCGATATTTGCCGTTCCAGGAGTGGGTGTATTCATGGCCCAGCAAGTCGCCGAGATCGATTAACTGGCCCGGATCGCTGAGGGCCTTTTCGCCCACGCCGTCTTCGCTGGATTCATGATGCTCGAGCCCCTCGCTGCCGCCGATGTCGCTCAACGTCAAAAGAAAACGGTAGCTGCGATAGTGCCGCGCGCCAAACAAAGCGTTCGCTTCCTTCACCAGATTTTGCCAGCCAAGCAAGGTGTCCGGTTTTATTTCGAGGGCGGCGGGCGTGTCCGCGACAATGTCCATCTCGTGTAACAAAGGCGCTGACATGAGCGTCACCTTGCGAAAATTTGCGCCGGCGATCAGCGGTGAATCAACCAACTCGGTCAACGAAACTTCTTTGAACTCGACATCGTCACGCCGCTCTCGCAGAACCGGCAGTGCGGTCGCAAACTTCCAACCGGTCGGCAACTTGATCGACGTCGTCACCCGAACCGAGTCGCTATTCATTCCGCGGGGATAGACCAGCACGCGGTTCCATTTCACCCGGGCCAGCCGCGCGCTCATCGTGGTGCCCGGCTGAGAGACATCGTCGAAGCTGACTTCCAGTTCGCTCACTCCTGCTGGTATCTCACAGTGAAAAGCAAACATCTCTACTGCGTCGCGCGTCCACGGGATCGACTTTCCATTGGCAGATAACCGCAGGCCAACCATGTCGTTGATTGGTCCGGTGGGACTATGTTCGCCGGGAATCCACTTCGGATAAAACAACGAAAGGGACCCCAGCTTAACCGGAATTGTCAGGGTAGTGTGCAGAACGTTGTGGGCGGCGTCGGTCGCATCGACGTTCATCCTGATGCTGACCGAATTCTGGCCCCACGCCATCACGGCGCAAAGCTGAAGCAGTAATAGAAGGACCAAGAAACGGTGTTTTCTATGGCTCTGTTCGATCATCTTGAGCATGCAGTCATCTCTCATTTCTCACGTCTTTAGCAATTTACCTATGCGGCTTTCGATGTTGGAACTTTTTTGATGCGCTCGTATTCCGCACGTCGAGCGTGATGCGTGTCCCAGAGATCAATGTCCTGCTGTAAACCCAGCCACATCTCTGGCGACGTGCCGAAAGCGCGCGCCAGGCGATGCGCCATGTCGCTACTTACCGCACGCCGCTCGTGCAGTATCTCGCTAACAGTTCGTCGCGAGACGCCAAGCAACCGCGCGAGCTTGTCCTGCGTCAATCCCGCTGCCGGCAAAATATCCTCGCGCAGAATTTCCCCGGGATGCGTCGGTCGCCTCTTTCTATTGTTCAGCCAATTGTTCGCCATCGTTCAAATCCTTAGTGGTAATCTTCAAGGTCAACATCGAAGGCGTCTTCACCTTCAAACGTAAACGTCACGCGCCAGTTTCCGCTGACGGTGACGCTCCAGGTGCCGGCGC
>DASWQK010000662.1:0-1721 GCA_036403735.1 Pyrinomonadaceae bacterium | reverse complement strand
GGTGACGCCGCGGATGAGTGGTCAGGCGGCGCTTGTTCGCGACCTTTGCCGAATGGGTGGAGGTTGGTGATTCTAAATCCCGCGCACGGCCAGCAAAGAAATCGCGCCACGTTGATGGAAGAAGTCGCCCACGTCTTCCTGGGTCACCAGCCAAATCGGCTGGCGGTTATCAGCAAGGATCCGGTCGTGAGGGATGGCGCTGCTTCTAATCAAACACTGGCTCGCGACTATAATCACGATGACGAAGAGGCCGCTTATGCGGTTGGCGCTGCGGCCCTGGTTCCTTACGAAGCTCTGCGCCGCTTCGTGGTCCAGGGCCGGCGATCAAGCGAGATTGCCAGACACTTTGGCGTGAGCCGGCAGTTGGTTGAATACCGAATCAAAGTCACCCATTTGTGGAAAGAATACAAAGCTGCTTCTACGAGTCGCGCTGAACACGTATAATCAAATTCGATGAGACGCCGCTTCATAATTCTGGTCATGGTCGCGACTGTTCTTTTGGCAACAGGGAATGCTGCGACGCCTAAGGATCATTGGGGCAAGGTCAAAGGCGTAATCACTGACGTTAACAAGTCCCGAGTGGTAAATGCGCTGGTCACGGTTGAGGGTAACAACAGCCGTCGCCGCCTGGTTACGAATGGCGACGGTAAATTCGAAGTCACGCTGCCGTCCGGCAAGTATCTAATCTCAGTTGATGCTAACGGTTTTCGTCAGTATGTTTCGCCGGAATTCGAGTTGAAGGCAGGAAAGACGCGGAAACTTGATATTGAACTGCACGTGACAAAAACAGTCGGCCTGGTGCCGGCGAGTTCTGATCCAATGCCCCGAGAGTCTAATTGATCTAATGCCAGAAACAATGCAGAAAAGAGCAGGCGGCTTGTCCACGATCGACAAGCTTCGCATGCTGCTCGACATTACCAAGACAATCAGCCGTTCACTCGATCTTGATGAAGTGCTGAATCTGGTGATGGACACGCTCGACTCACTAATTCCGTATGACGCCGCTGGTATTTATCTCGTCAAGTGTTCGCAGCCCCTGTTAGAAACGGACGGGGAACTGGACGAGACCTGCGTGTTTCACACCCAGGCCGTGCGCGGTTACGAGATCGATGATTTGCAGGAGCTGCACCTGAAGATGGGCGAGGGCCTGATTGGCCACGTCGCGGTGACGGGCAAGCCTTACGTTTCGCAAGAAGTACGCCGAGATCCGCGGTACATCAACGCGCGCCCGCGCACGAATTCAGAGATGGTCGCTCCGATTATTTCGAACAATGAAGTAATCGGGGTGTTCGATCTTGAGAGCGACGATCTGAATGCTTACTCGAACGACGATCTAGAGGTGTTGATGCTGCTGGCTTCCCAGGTCGCCATCATAATCGAGAAGGTTATGCTGCACGAGCAAATGATCGAGAAGCAGCGGCTCGAGACTCAGCTTGAAGTTGCGCGGCAAGTACAACTCGAGCTTTTGCCCGGCCGCGATCCGCAGCTCGAGAGTTTTGATATCAGCGCCTACAACTTTCCGACTGAAGAAGTTTCCGGCGATTACTATGATTGGGTACGCATCTACGACGATCAGATCGGAATCGTGATCGCGGACGTCTCCGGCAAAGGCGTACCGGCGGCGCTCTTGATGGCGTTCCTGCGCGCGAGTTTGCGCGCGGCTACGCACATCGGATACGCCCCGCATATCTCGATGTCCAAAGTGAACTATCTGCTTTGGG